>JABSOG010000242.1 GCA_013216025.1 Algicola sp.
CACAATGCGGGCCTGTTCTTCACCAATACGCTCACGCCATTCTCTCAGACCTTTCTGTTTGCCTGGTTGTTTACCTAATACCGTAGTAATAGACGGATACTTATTACCATCAGGCGCTTCATAGAAACGCATACCCTCATGGGTATGTATTACTAATTCTGGAAACTCAAAATTTTCTGTATTCATAATATAATTATACTCTATCTATAGATTAAAGTCAAGCAGTATCAGATTTAATTCGTCCATTTTACAAACTGTCCACTTCCAGTGTATCCCTGGACGGAGATTTCGAATCGCTATCAGCCTTTCTTTGCCGAATTATGGTTTTGTGGTGCTTGGGGTTATCTTGCAGCGCGTGAGTGGGCTTTCGTTTGACCAGCTACTACAACAAAATATTCTTGACCGATTGAAGCTTAAAAACATGGCGTTTCTGCCGGTTAAGGGTGATAAAAACCAATCTTTACGCTATTCGCTGAATTACGCCGGGCAGCTGACCTTTGTCGGCATCACTGAACATCCCGGCCCTGATGGTGGTATGGAATCCAGCGTGGCTGATCTTGATACCTTTTATGATCGCTTGTTCAATTCTAATGTGCTGCTCAGCGCAAAGGGTATCGAAACACTCAAACAAATCAACAACAAAACGGATAAATGGCGCGCTTATGGCGGTGGGATTGGCATTAGCTCGGCCTATGAACTGGACTTTGCTTCGGGTTACAGCGTCACGGTTTTGTCTAATTCAGACAAGTTGGTTGCTGAAATCATTTCAACCCGGATTATCGATTTTGTCCGTAAAGGCAGTTACGACAAGGTCAAAGCAAACGCCAATATTTTCGCTTATAACCTGTATAAAAGCAAAGGGTTGGCGTATTTCAAAGAGCACTTTGCAGACCAATATACTCAGGCGGGTTATAGCGGATTCAATGGTCGGGTGATCAACGAAGTGGGCATGGCTTTGAGTGCTGATGGGCATCACGCGCAGGCGTTCGATTTTTTTAATACGTTGGTTTTTCTCTATCCCAAAGCGGCGCAAGCCTATGACAGCCTCGCTTGGGGATACGCTCAAAGTGGTGATGTTAAACGGGCTAAAGCCGTTTTTTCAAAAGCGCTGGCGATTAATCCTGATTTTAGTAGTGAGTATAGTGTTGATAATTATGGTGTTCGTTCAAGCGAATAAGCGAGGTTTCTGATAAACCTCGCTTTCGTAGTAGCGTGCATTTTATGCACGAAGTTATTCAATTAAAGGTAATTCTCGTGCATGGAATGCACGCTACGTTAATTAATCTCCACCGCAACAACATTATCCTCAACCCGCGAGTCAAGCCGGGTCAAATACGGATCAACCACCACAAACTTAGGCTTTTTATCCACAATCAGGCTGACTCGTTGAGTCTCGCTGGTGACAAGCTGTGAAACCAACAGCAACGGTTGTTCAGTTCTTGATTCGGCATTGGCATCAGGATGCTGTTCGAACAAACCAATCTGAATCGGTTCATCGATAGCAACCGGCAAGTACTCTCCATTCTCATCAGCGGCCAATCTTTTCGCCGTTAAATCAAACTCAACTCGGTATCGCTCATCGGGCATTAAAGTGACAGCAGCATTGCTGGCCGATAGGTCGTATTCAACCATTTTGTTGAACCAGTCATCAATTAAGCCCTTTTGTTGGTGAGTACTTACCGCCTTCAACTCGTCCACCAAACCTGCGGTTGTGGCATTCATTCCCTGACTGTGATCACTCATAAAGGAGCGCAACGCCTGATTGAATTTGGCTTCACCCAAAAGGTGTCTTACCGCCTGTATGGTGACTGCGCCCTTGCCGTAACTCAGGTAGTTTTGATCTTCAGCTAATGCCAATGGCACTTCGGGATTTCGTCTGAATGAGCGGCCTGAAAAATAGCGGCGTTGGTTGAGTTTGCCCAATGCCCGGGTCATGGTGCTACCGTGTAATTTATCCAAAACTGCCAATTCGACGTACTTGGCTAGTGATTCGATGATGATGTCGGCACCTTTGGTGATTTTAGGCGCCAGCTTTTCGCCCCACCATTGGTGCGCCACTTCGTGGATGGTGCGCCGGGCTACGGTATTGACAACGTTTGGGTCGGATGTGTCTAACGTATACATGCTGGTTTCGTTCATCGCAACTATGCCCGCCGATGCTCTGCCGCCAAAGGGGGTGTAACCGGGCACTTCGAGGATGCGCAAGCTGCTGTATGGGTAGCTGCCGAAGTTTTCTTGGGCGTAATCAAAGGTGGCTTTTGTGGCTTGTATCATTTGGTCGATATTTGTCTCATGACCATCATGAAAATACATTTGTATTGGCACACCTTTATGAACCACGTTTTTTTGCTGATAACGGGCAGAGAAGTAACTCATGCCCGGATAGATGGTTTGCGCCATTTTGTAATGAAAGTAAGCTCTACCGTCTTTTTTCCACTGTTTTACCAACTTGCCAGAAGTCACTGCTGTTTGGTCTGTTGCGGTCGAGATCACCGATTCAAACCCTCTTTTTTGGGTGATGAATTTGCCGTCATCCCCCTCGGTTTTTTCGGGTAATCCGAGTCTTTTCCGCTCATGCGACGATTTGATTTCAAGCCTGCTCATGTAGCCTAACAGGGGTTCAAATTCACGTTGGGTAAAATAACTACCGTTTGATGTGATAGCGTTGTCGATGGCAAAAGCGGTTGACGATTGTTCTAAACAATAACTCATCGAGGTTGTGTCGCCGGGTAATAGGGGCTGTTGTAATTCAAACAAATAAACACTCCACTGTTTGGTTGAATCTTGCAACGTCAGTTTTGCGCCTTCAATATTGATTTGTGCCAGCTTTAAACGTGAAGAGACAAACATTTTTGTGATTGCTTTGTTACTGGTATTGATTAACTGATTGGCGGCTTCTACCTGATATTTGTGTTGACCGGGAAATATGTCGATCTGCGTTTTGGTTGACTGTATTTGTGGCGCACTCAATGTTTGATATTGCTTGTATTTGAGTTCATAGGCGGCACGATTATCTAGGCTTTCATCGCTTGATTGATGGTCAATTTGATACAGCATTGCACCACTTATCACTGCCACGACTATAAAGGATGAAATTGGAGTCCGATTTTTATCGGACTCTATTCTATGCCAACCACGTACCGTGAAAATTGCGATAACAACCGCGATTGCCGTCCAAAGTGCGCCGAGCCAGTGGAACTTGGTCGCGTATTGTCCGTAACCTGCCAGCTCCGTGTGATTGCGCACCATCGATGGAAATTGGTTGAACTGCAACATAGGGTGTTCAAACCCTAGTGTAGGCATTAACTTGCCCAGCATGAGCACCAATAATCCGCTGACCAGCATGCCCAGGTATTTATTGGCGACTGTTGTGCGGGCAAGCAGGGTTTGAATGAATACCACAAACACGGTTTGGATGAATAAAGGCAGCGCAAAAAAGTAGTACATCGACAGGTAATGAGCCAATTCGATTCGGTAATAACCGCTGCCGATCTGATAGCCGACAGCTAACACAATCAATACGGTGATCAGTGCCAGAGGAATGAAAAACAACGACAATAGTTTGGCAAGATAACGGGTGCTATTGGTCACCGGATTGCTGTCGAGCAGTGAGTCGACTTTTAATAATCGTTCTTGCCACAGGCTTTGGCCGCTGTAAAAAATGATGAGAAACAAGCCCAAAAACGGCAATCCCTCAGCACAGTAATTGATGAGTAATGAGGTGGTTGGATACCTGCCAGATGTGCTGCCGCTTGGGTTCACGACCATCACTATACCGACTATCACAAGGGCGCTCCAAAGTAATAAGGCGATGCGAAATGGCCAGTTGTTGACTAGCTGTTGTATTTCAAAATTTGCCATGGTTTTTAGGCAGCTCAATCGGTTGTTTTGTACCTTTACCCATGACAATACCACTTCATCGGTCGGTTGCTCTGCTATTTCGGGCTTGGATTGCTTGGGTTGTTTTTCTGTCTGTGGCAACAGTGATTTTTTAATTCTGATGAGAATGAGTAGCGCGAATGACAACCAAAGTAAACGGTTGTACAGCAGGTTGCCGTCAAACGCTGTTAGGTATTGGTTCTTTTGTTGTGGCGTCCAGTTGCGGGTTTGTTCGAAAAAGGCGCTGGTGCCAAACGGGTCGAGCAGGGCAAATACACTGACCGTTTCGGGCGCTGCCATAACGGGGGTGGAAAATATCGGGGCGCCAATGAATCCGGCAGATAACCAAAACAGGGCAAACAAGGTTACACCGGCCAGATAGGTGAGCATCGCGTTTTGCCATTTGGCGGTGACGGCAAACAGTAAGGTGGTGACGAAAAAGGCATTGGGCACGCTGAATAAAAGCCATGGCCACAGGTAATGGCTGATGTGTAACTCGGTGATTTTGGTGCCGTCTAAAGCTGGTGCAAACAACCCCAAATATAACCCTAACACCAAGACCGACAGTAAGGCCAATACAGCGGCAAAGGCGACGATAAAGCGACTCATAAACTGTTGTTTTGCTGCCAACATACTGGTGATACCGTCCATTTGATACTCTTTGTCTCTGAGTACCGATTGGACGCAAAATAGCATGGCAGCCAATACGCCAAGTACGGTAGTCAGGGCGATAAAAAAGTTGATTTTGTAAGGTGCGTTATGGTTCAGCAAGTCCATGCCGACACCCACTTCATCAGCGGTCACTGTTACGCCATAACCAAAAAACGCGAGGGCAAGGATGATAAATGACACTTGTTTGACCTGATAGCGCCACTCAAATTGGATTAATGATTTAAGCATGGCTCAATCCTCCAAGGTGTTAAGGTGTGCGCTTAGAACATGAAAATAAGCGTCTTCAAGGTCGGCTGCTATGGCATTGAATCCCGGTTCGGGTTGAATATCTGCCACCACGCGAACCTGATATTGACCAGACATTAAGCGAGTCGACAAAACGTCATGATTTTGTTTGATCACTGCAAGTTCGTCTTTTGCGACGGTTTTGGTCCACAGTTTGTCGTCAAGTGTGGCGATTAAGGTTTTAGGACTGCCCTCAAAGCGTATTTGGCCATCTTGTAATACCGCCATTTTGGGACAGAGGTTGTTGATGTCTTCGACAATATGGGTCGACAGCATGACAATCATAAAATCGCTAATGTCGCATAACAGGTTGTGAAAACTGTTGCGTTCATGCGGATCTAATCCGGCGGTAGGTTCGTCGATGATCAGTATTTTTGGCTCGCCCAACAAAGCCTGAGCAATGCCAAAACGCTGGCGCATTCCGCCTGAATACTGAGCGACCGCTTTATTGCGATGTTGATAGAGGTTGGTGAGTTTGAGTAGTTTTTCTATTTGCTCTTTGCGTGCTTTTTTGTTTTCGACACCTTTTAATATGGCCAAATAATCTAGTAACTGTACTGCTGATGTTTTGGGGTATACGCCAAATTCTTGCGGCAGATAACCTAACACGCGACGAATGGCCGAGGGGTCTTTTTGACAGTCTACGTCATTGAAAAGGATTTGACCGCCATCAACGGTTTGCAGTGTCGCCAAGGTTCTCATCAGACTGGATTTGCCCGCGCCGTTGGGACCAAGCAAGCCGAACATGCCGTTGTTGAGTGTCAGGCTGACATTGTCCAGGGCTTTAACGCCGTTGCCGTAGGTTTTTTCAAGTTGGTGAATGATGAGTTCGTTCATAGGGTTATACCTCAAAAAAAGTCTGTCAAAATTGCTCGTTGAATCTGTTATACGGATAAAAAGCGGGCATTCACAGTGGTTTCTTTTTTATATGACCAACAGGGAATTGGGGTGGTCAAACAGCTGATTTAGAGGGTTAAACCGGTTGATGCATTAAAATCGTGTGTTGATGTCGACTTTCACCGTGTTGGTCATATAAATGGCGTAAGTGCTTGAGCAGCGGTATATTTGGGTGTAGGTTTTGGGGTTGGTGTTTAATATCGTTTTTTGGATAATTGAATGATTTTTAAAGTGTCTTTGTTGTTGGCACACTTGGTTGCGGTTGCTAAGGTAGGAGCGAGCTCGTTCCTACCAACCAACCAAGTATTAATGGTTATTCCAAACCCAAATCTCGCGTCATATTCTCATTGCGCTCTCGATGCACAATGACGTTATCTTCGATGCGAATGCCACCATATTTGCGGAAACTGTCGACTTTTTCCCAGTTGATATAAACACCCTGAGGCGAATCGGCCAAGTCTTTTAACAGGCTGTCGATAAAGTATAATCCCGGTTCGATGGTAAAGACCATGGTCGGTTCAATATCACGGGTGCAGCGTAAATATTCGTGGCCTTCGGGTGGGCTGACGTGCGTGCCGCGCTCATCTGCCATAAATCCGCCCATGTCATGCACCTGCAAACCAAGGTGATGACCCAAGCCGTGAGGAAAGAAAGTACCGACAATGCCCTGTTCGATAATTTCATCGGCATTGAGGCTCACCAGTTTAAAATCTGACAATATCTGCGCCAGTTCTTTATGGCATTCAACATGCAATTGCCCGTAACTAAAACCCGGCTTTAAACCCTCTACCATCCGCTCTTGCATCGCTTGCACCGCATTGATTAATTGGCCAAATTCGTCGTCGCGGTAGGAGTAAGTTCGGGTGATATCGGCGGCATATCCGTTGTAGCTGGCACCGGCGTCAATCAAGAATGAACAGCGGTCAGCTTCGTCGATGCTTTGGTGGTCGAAGTGGCTGTAATGCAATATCGCGGCGTTTTGGTTGAGCGCGACAATGTTGCTGTAGGGCACTTCGCTTTCGCTATGGCCACAGGCATTGAGGTAAGCCTGTTGAATTTCAAACTCGCTTGCGCCTGCATAAAACGCATCTTTGGCGGCTTTATGACCGGCTACGGCCAATCGGTTGGCTTCGCGCAGGCAAAAATGCTCGTAATCGGTTTTGTAGGCGCGGTAGTAATGCAAATAGTTTAATACTGGCTCGGGGTTAATGTGCTCAAATCCCAATGCCTTGGCCACTTCTAGCTGTTCACCCAAATAAGCGACTCTTTGCTTGTCGTAGGGCAGTAGGGTTTCTACCTGTTCAGGTTTTTCGAGCAGCTGCACTTCAAATTGTTCGGCCCAAAAATCTTGAGGTTCGTCAGGTACTTTGTGCCAAAAGTCTTTGGGGCGATAAAAAATCAAAGTGGGTTTGTCTTTGCCGTTGACTATCAACCAGCAGTTTGGATTATCGGTGACCGGCAACCAAGCTTTAAACAGCGGGTTACATTTGAATGGATAGTTACAATCATCGAGGAATTGACGTTTGGCCTGACCGGAGTGGATCACCAGCGCATCGAGGTTTTCACGCTCAAGCAGCTTGACCACTCTGGCCTGATTTTCTTCGATATGCTGCTGATAATCTGACATTAATTTGTCCACTGACGAACTCCTTGAAGGTTGTCTATAGGTTGAAATACTGTTGTTGTAATAAAGCGTGTTGTAGTAAAGAGCTAATTAAAGGCCAATTTGCATGGTGACATAATGTTTGAATTTGTTTTCTTGGTTACCCAGCAGGTTCGAATATATCTGTCGGTAAGCCAACACGCTTTTGACGTATTCGCGAGTCTCTTTATAGGGGATGGTCTCTATCCAAATGTCGGCGGGCAACGGTTGTTCGGTTTTGAGCCATCTTTTAACTCGGGTGATCCCGGCATTGTAGGCCGCGGCGGCAATCACTTCGTTGCCGTCGACCGTTTTAAGCAGGTAACTGAGATAGTCGGTACCATATTGCACGTTGGTATTGGCGGTGAATAACTTGTTGCGCTTCACTTTCTTTTTGGCAATAAAACGGGCGGTACTGGGCAGCATTTGCATTAACCCCAATGCACCTGCCGGAGAGTAGGCATCGGGCATAAATGAGCTTTCTCGCCGGGCAATGGCAAAGGCTAACGAGGGTTCGATTTTGTTGCGATTGGCATGATAAGACATGGTTTTTTTGAAGGCCAGCGGAAAACGTAAATCAACGTCATCCCAGTATTTTTGCTTGGCCAGTGCGAAGATAGCCCGGTCAAACCAATCGTTTTGATTGGCCCACTTGGCGGCGGCGAGTCTTTCGCGCTTGCTGAGTTTTCGGTTAAAGTAATTCCATTCGCGCCGTGCTTCGGCGAAGCGGTCGAAATGGCGAAACTCAAGCGCTCTTTGGGCTGCAGGGTTGTCGGCTATGGCTTGAATTTCTTGATCTTTGAACTGCAAAGGGACGTTGGCCATATTTGGCTCTTGGCCAATAATGGTTGAGGCCAAAAAGCCATAGTAATGTCGTTCTAACGCCACTTTTTTATAAAACTTATTGGCATCAATGGTTGCGCCGGTTTGCTCTAAAGAGCGGGCAAGCCAGTAAGACCAAATTTCTTTCTCGGCCAGATTGGCGGGCAACGATTGTAATACCGACAGCGAATCATGCCAATTTCCTCGGCGTAAATTGTCGGTAATGCGCCATTGCACCAAGTCGCTGGTTAAATCTTTGTTAGGGATTTTTTCAAGCCAAGTAGATGCATCTTTATGGCCTATTTGGGCCAAACGCACGGCGAAAACTTTGGTTACTTCGGCTTTTTGCTGGTCGGTAAATGCAAATTTTTGTTGGATTTTCTCCCAGCTTTTTAGTGCCAGCGGTTTGTCTCGCCAAGCGAGGCGTTTGATGCCATAGAGCAAAATTTCTTTTTCTTTGGGATTAGTGTTAGGAAACGATTTTAACCGGGCGACCGCACGCGGCGCGCGGCGGGTTTTATACCATAAGTCGGCGAGGTATTTTTCATTCGACGGGGATATTCTCTTTAAGTAAGGGATGAGGGTATGATCGCCCTTTGAAGCGGCCAAAACCAAACGCTGCCAAATTTTATCGTCGGTGCGCCAGCCCGCTTTTTGCCATTGCTTAAACAAAGGATCACACGCCTTGGGTTGCGACTTTTTATACACCCACAATTTGTCGACCTGAGTGAAAATATCGGCTTCATTGGCACCGGCGGCCAGTTGAAAGCGCAAATGATAACAGTGCAACGCTACATCACTGCTGGGTTGGTAATCTTCAATAAACAATTGTTGTTTGTTGCGTTTGGCTAGGTAACGCAACCATTTTTTACGCAATGGCCATTCCATTGGTGTTTCTTTGTATTGGGCGAGAAAATTGCGAATTTTATCTTTGTTTTTTAGCCAAGTGTGTTTCTTTAAATACCGCAGCTCAATATAAGGTTGCAGGGCGTAACCTTCGAGCTTTTTGTAAAGCGGTTTATAGTCGCGAGATTTAGATAATCCCGCCGCATATTCGGCTTTTAAAAACAGATTGCGTTGTTTTTCGAGTTCAGCATCTCCAATGTTCTTTGACGAGTTGGCAGGTGCTGCCCCAAGGGTAAATGAGGTCAATAATATAATGCTGATAAAGGAGATGAATCCGGGTCTGAGCCAGTGCATGGGCGACTTTGTTTCTGGGTTTATTTAAAGGCCTACCCACGATATCAAACATTGACCCAAAAGCCATGCGAAAATGACGAATAACACCAAATCCATTAAATAACTGGCATCTAAGACAAGTGATGCCACAATTCTAACCCGGTGTCTAAATTTTTTGTTGTAATTTTATCCGAACACGGACACACTGGTAGGACCATTGGTTTTGGCGGATAAATCTCAAGGGGGAGATAATCACAATGATATACCAAAGTAACAGTATTCAAGTCGACTATATAGAAGATGGCATTGTCGAATTTAAGTTTGATGCCAAAGGGTCAGTGAATAAATTTGACCAACAGACGCTGCAAGATTGCCAAGCGGCACTAGACATTCTCCACAAAGACAAAAACCTTAAAGGCCTGATTTATACCTCAGGTAAAGGCGCCTTTATTGTTGGTGCCGATATCACCGAATTTCTCGAAGTATTCAAAGCACCTGAAGAGCAATTGGTGAGTTGGATCAAACAAGCCTCTGATGTGTTCGATTGCGCTGAAGATTTGCCAGTGCCAACAGTCGCAGCTATCAACGGTTATGCCGTTGGCGGTGGTTTCGAATGGACATTAACAGCCGACTACCGAGTGGCCGACACCACTGCACGTATCGGCTTGCCTGAAACCAAATTGGGCTTGATCCCCGGCTTTGGCGGTACCGTACGGTTGCCACGAGTGAATGG
>JABSOG010000243.1 GCA_013216025.1 Algicola sp.
GCAGTCGCCGGTAGCGATATGATTGACGATACTGGATCTCAAGAGCAAAAGTCCGGATTTTTGGGCGGGTTTGGCGGCATCGACGTATTACGTCAAGCCACTTTAATCCTCGCTTTGGTCATTTGTGTCGGTATCGCCTTTTCGATCATCCTGTGGGCCAAAGAACCGGATATGCGTCCGCTGGTTGCTAAGCTGTCGGATAAGGAATTGATTGAAACCATGGATTTTCTCGACCTGCAAAAGGTCGACTATAAGCTCGAAGGCAAAACCATCAACATTCCGGCAGAAGATTATAATCGAATCAAACTGTTGATGATGCGCCAAGGGTTGGATCAGGGCAGCTCAGCCAGTGCCAGCGGCATCGACATTATCATGAAGGATATGGGTTTTGGGGTTAGCCAGCGTATGGAGCGGGCACGACTGAAGTTGAGTCTTGAAACTCAAATCGCCAGTACCCTTGAACAACTGAACAATATCGTCAAAGCGCAGGTTTTGTTGGCTGTGCCCAAAGAACAGATTTTTGCGCGCAAAGCGAAACGACCTTCCGCCACCGTGGTGGTTACGTTAAAACGTGGACGCAGCATGTCTGCCGAGGAAATAGACTCGGTGGTTGATATTACCGCCTCTGCCGTACAGGGTCTTGAGCCTAACCGGGTGACAGTGACCGACCAAAATGGTCGCTTGTTAAACTCTGGTTCACAAAGCAGCTTGTCTGCCCGTGCCCGCAAAGAATACGAAGTGGAATTAAAGCGCGAAGAAGAATACATCAACAAGATTAACGGCATTCTTATTCCTATTGTTGGACTGGGTGGTTACACCGCCCAAGTGGATGTGACCATGGATTTTAGCCGCTCGGAAGAAACACAAAAAAGCTATAATCCTGATCTGCCCGCCATTCGTGCCGAACACTTGATAGAAAACAGCAACGTGGGTGGTTTGGCCGTTGGTATTCCGGGGGCATTGAGCAACCAGCCGCCAATGAATTCGAATATCCCCGAAAACGCCGTGGGCGCCAATGCCAAAGAAAGCGTATTACCTGGCAGCTCGCACAGGCAATCAACTCGCAACTATGAGTTAGACACCACTGTCACTCACCGAACGAGCCAAGTGGGCATCATCCAACGCTTAACGGTATCGGTTGCACTGGATTATCTGGATCAATTGGACGCGAACGGCAATCAGATTTTGGTCCCTCGAGCAGAAGCTGAATTGCTCAATATTCGTCGCTTGTTGCAAGGCAGCATTGGTTTTGATATTCAACGGGGTGACACGGTAGAAGTGGTGGCGATCCCGTTCATGAAAGAGCCGATAGCGGTTAAGTTGGATCTGCCTGTTTATGAACAGCCTTGGTTTATGAAAGTCGCCAGATTGTTTGCCGCAGCTTTGGTTATCATCGTGCTGATATGGGTTGTGATACGACCTATCACCAAGAAACTGATTTACCCTGAAGACACCCATGATGACTTTGAGGAAGATTCATTCAGCAGTGGCTTGGACCTAGGTGACGATACGCTAGATATGCTGAGCAACGAATTCGATGCTGGCGCAGTAGGGTTCTCACCAGATGGTACCTTGCAGTTACCTGATTTACACGGCAATGAAGACTTACTTAAAGCCGTTAGAGCACTGGTTGCCAATGAGCCTGAGCTGTCATCTCAAGTGGTTAAAGCTTGGTTAAGTGAGGATGATTAATAAGTTTGGTTATAGGGATACCGTGGCTTCGTTAGGGGCAGGTGTAACGGAGGCACGGCAAGGGGCACAGAGCAGTTGACAAAACTGGGAACGCTAGCGTTCCAAGCGATTCCCATTTTTGCAATCTGCTCTTTCCCCGGCTGGTGAAGCCCCTAGCTTCGATAAGAGGGGCTTCACCAATGGGGTCAGAGCACTTGAAGGTTAGTGGACAGCTTGCCTGTCCCTGTGCTTCAAGTGTTCTGACCCCAGATGCTAGCCTCCGTTACTCCAGCCCCTAACTCAGCCACTCAACCCGAAGATTTACTCCATTCCTCAAACCCTCAACAAAGCCACTTTTCTTACCCGCCTACAGATGTATAATGACAGCAACGAAGTAACCACTTGGACCCAACTCATGGCAAAAAAAAGACCACCAGAAGATTTGACTCTGGACGACTTGTCCAGCGAAGAAATGGAAATGGTGAAGAACTGGAATTTGCCCGAGGTCGCTGAGCAAAAGCGTGCGACCAACAAAACCTCCGCCATGGGGCGTTCGGTGGATTGGTATTATGGTCGTAAGCAGCGTGAGCAAGAAGTGGCTGAGAATGCTCCCGAAGAAGTGAAACCTTTGACACTCGAAGAAATCGAAGCCATTCGTGAGTCGGCCTATCAGGACGGGCTGTTACAGGGCAACGAAGAAGGTTATGAAAAAGGTCATGCAAAAGGACTAGAAAAAGGTCATGCCGAGGGCGTAGAAAAAGGTCACGAAGAAGGCATTGTCACCGGACTTGAAGCAGGTCGGGCCACTATCGAACTTCAGGCCGCCAGATGGCAGGAGCTGACCCATAAACTCAACACGCCCCTGATGCAATACAACGAAGTGGTCGAAAAACAACTGGTTGAATTGGCGGTTGAATTGGCCGAAGCGGTGATTGGCGTTGAAGTTAAAACTAACTCTGCGGTTATCTTTAATACCCTCAAAGAATCGGTCGCGGCATTACCTTTTAATGATTCGAAGTGTCAGATTAGTCTTAACCCTGAAGATTTGGCGCTGGTTAAAGCGCAATTTTCAGAGCAAGATTTGGCCGACAAAGGCTGGCACGTTAAATCTGAGCCAGAGATAGAACCCGGTGGATGCATTGTTGAGAGCCGAACCTCTTCTATTGACCGTACACTTAAATCTCGTATCGAAAATACCATCGAGCGTTTTTTGATTGACAGCGGTATCAAGGATGGTGAGTGAACTGATGAGTGATGCGACCAACAATCCAGCGGATGATGCCTTGAGTACTCCCTCAAACAAACCCTCAAATGCGCCCCCGAAAGCTGCCTCAAATGCTCTATTGAATGAGCAGCAGGCACCATTAACCAAACGACTTGAGCGATACAAAAAGTTTATCAAAAAGTCAAAACCCACAGCAGCCGGTCGTTTGACTCGAGTGGTTGGCTTAACCCTCGAAGCGGTGGGTTGTCGTGCCCCCTTGGGCAGTCTGTGTCATGTCGAAACAATGGGAGAGGGCATTACCGCCGAGATAGTTGGTTTTTCAGACGATTGTATTTTTTTGATGCCCAGCGAATCCATTCATGGTGTATTACCCGGTGCCCGGGTTGTGCCTCTGATGCATGAAGTGGGAATACCGGTTGGTATGGAATTGCTTGGTCGCGTGATTGATGGTGCTGGCAGGCCGCTTGATGGTTTGGGGCCGATTATCACTGAGCATGAGGCAACCAATAAAGTGACGCCAACCAACCCGCTTAACCGTCGACCTATTAAAGAGCCGTTAGACGTTGGCGTAAGAGCCATTAATTCGGTGATAACCGTTGGGCAGGGCCAGCGAATGGGGTTGTTTGCAGGCTCTGGTGTCGGTAAGAGTGTGTTACTTGGCATGATGACCCGAGGGACCACCGCTGATGTGGTTGTGGTCGGGCTGATTGGAGAACGTGGAAGGGAAGTTAAAGAATTTATCGAAGAGATATTGGGTGAAGAAGGTCGAGCACGCTCTGTGGTTGTGGCAGCTCCTGCCGACAATTCTCCGTTGATGCGATTAAAAGGGTGTGAAACAGCCGCGACCATTGCCGAATATTTTCGTGATCAAGGGATGAACGTTTTGTTGTTACTTGACTCAGTGACGCGTTATGCACAGGCGCAGCGTGAAATAGCGCTGGCAGTCGGTGAGCCACCGGCAACCAAAGGTTATCCGCCTTCAGTTTTTGCCAAATTACCTGCGTTGGTTGAACGGGCCGGTAATGGTGGTGAAGGGCAGGGGTCAATTACCGCGTTTTATACCGTATTAACCGAAGGTGATGATATGCAAGACCCCATAGCAGATGCCGCCCGTGCGATCCTTGACGGTCATATTGTGTTGTCTCGTGAATTGGCCGATTCGGGTCACTATCCTGCGATTGATGTTGAAAAGTCGATCAGCCGGGTTATGCCCAACGTGACCACTGACGAGCATCAAATGCTGGCTCGGCAGGTAAAACAGTTGTATTCGAT
Source organism: Algicola sp. (assembly GCA_013216025.1). Classification (GTDB taxonomy): domain Bacteria; phylum Pseudomonadota; class Gammaproteobacteria; order Enterobacterales; family Alteromonadaceae; genus JABSOG01. The sequence goes on from JABSOG010000243.1 coordinate 4,169, forward strand.
TTATCAGCAAAACAAAGATCTTATTTCTATTGGCGCCTACACCGCTGGCACCAATCCCGAAATCGACATTGCTATCCAGTTAATGCCAGCCCTGAATGAATTTTTGCAACAGGGCATGACCGATGTTATTGGCTATGAAGAGTGCTTGGCGAACTTGGCCCATGTATTGCAACCATTGGCTGATGCGCAAGCGCAACATCAGCAGCAACAGTAATAGCAATAGGGGTAATGTATGGCGATTAAGCAATTACAAGACTTGATTGATGCGCAAGCGCACTTTCAACAACCCCAGCAGCAACAGCAATAGGGGTAATGTATGGCGATTAAGCAATTACAAATGGTTGCAAAACTGGAACGTGACAAAGAAGATAAGTTGGTTCGCGAGTTTCAGCAGGCCCAGCAGCACCTCGAAGAAAACAAGAAAAAAATGAACGGCATTGAAAACTACCGAATGGAATACCTCCGCGAAATGCAAAATCAGGGTCACATCGGTATTGGTATCAACAGCTATGGTCATTTTCAGGCCTTTATCAGTAAGCTCGAAGAGGCGACGCGTCAACAATCTGGCGTGGTTAGTACTGCGTTTCAGGTGGTTGCCCAGCGCAAGGCTTTATGGATGGAGCAACAGCGTAAGCGCAAAGCGGTAGAAATGCTTGTCGATAAGCACTGGGCAAAAGTTAAGGTCAAAGAAGATAAAGACGAGCAAGCCCAGCTTGATGAAATGGCTACCCAGCGGTTCTTCCGGGCCAAACAGGTTCGGAGGTAGGCTGGCCTGCGTTAGAGTAGATCAAGGTCAAAAGATCTCAACACGGAGGCACGGAGCGGCGGAGGAAAGAAAGAGAAAAGCAAAAATAAAATCGAAAACTAAAATAAGGATGGAAGCTAAAAGATCAAATTTATGGTGTTCTGTGCGTCAGCACTAATGTTGGGAGATTCGTCTAACGTCTGTGGTTTTTTCCTTTTTCATCTTTTCCTCTTTCTTTCCTCCGCGCCTCCGTGACTCCGTGTTGAGATCTTTTGACTTTGACCTTTGCTTTTGACCTTTGCTTTTGACCTTTGCTTTTGACCTTATAGCACCAGCCCCCAAAAAATCTCCCCAGCCAAAAACATTGGCTTGAATCTTGAATAAATAACACCAAGACAGTAATCCAAAACAGCAATCGGTTGATTGGAGAGAGACACTATGCAATCCGTATTAAATCTAATGCCAGAGTCCATTACAGAGGTGCCCAGAGACACGTCACGCCAGCAATCCGGCGGTGTACATGACAATGAGCGCGCTGGTGAGTTCGGCAGTGTTTACGAACAAGAGCTCTATGAAAATAGAGGGCAAGACAGAAATCATGATAAAGAGAGTCGTTCCTCACAGGGCGGCAATGATCTACAGCGAATACGGCAATCTGAGGCCGATCACCGTCGCAGTGTAGATGTCCGGGATGGTAAGGCTCGGCTTGAAGACGACCAATCGATTGGGGCTGATGCCAAACTCAAACGCAATGACTCTAGTTCAACGGTTATCGGAAAACCGATTATGTTTGATCCGAGCAGAGTGGTTGCGCAGGGCGGCAAACCGGGCAAATTTAACGCTGAACAAGGCGGCGATGCCGCAGACACCCTAGCAATGAACAAAACCGATAAGTCGGTAGATCAACTGCTCAGTGTGGTAGAAAAAGCTGAAACCCTGATACGTCAAAATAATGGCACTGCAATTCGCGCCGGCGACAGTGGTCGCGCTTTAACCCAACATATTGCCCGACAAAACACTTTGTCGGCGGCAATCGATTCTGCGTTGGCTGAAAAAGGCGGCGCAAAAGTGACCCTAAACGATATTATCAACGGTTTTTCCAACGCAATGGAAGGTGACGAGGCGGCGAAGGCTTCTGGCGTAAATCAGGGTATAACTCAGGGCGAAGGTAAAGGTGATAAAGCGGGTCAGTTCAATCAGGCGGGTTTGGCATTCAAACAAGGTGTTAGGACCCCGACAGATGGCGTGATTCATACGCCGGGTATCAATCCTAAAATCGATCAGGATGGCGAACAAGCCGCAGCTGATGCTAATGCAAAATCGGAATTGTTTGCTGGAAAATTAAAATCGGGCGGAGTATTCATTTCAGATAAGCCTGTCGGTAAAGATCCATTGGGCGATATTGAAAAAAACCTGGGCAAACCCATCTTGCCCGACCAACGGTTTGCCAAAGGTGACGGTTCAGTTGGTGAAGATAAGCTTCAGACGCTGATTGCTAAAGAAGCAGCCAAAAATACCAGCGAGGGTATTCAAACGCCGGGTATAAACCCCAAAAACCTTAGAGTAGGCGATAAACCTGCAACGCAAGTGCCTGATATTCTGGCCCATCAACAGGCCAAAGGTCTAAAACCAGGCCCGCAATCGCAGCAAAAACCGGTTGAAATAGGCGAGTCTGGGCAAGGTAAACCGAGCATCGACCTTGCTATTGCACAGGGCTCAGGCAATAGAGATTCAGGCCCACTGCAAACAGGGGGCATTGTCTCCCCTGATTTTGAACATCTGGCCAAAGAGCAACCGATCACCAAGCCATTTGAGCAGGCAGGCAAACCTCAAATGACACCTCTGGTAAACGCCACTGAATCGGCTCAATCTGGGGCCAATCAAAACGAAACCAAGCCGTTAACTGCGCAAATGGCCGCAGCAGATTATCAAACCAAACCCAAGGTGGATAAAACTGACAAACCCTTTATTGGTGTAACAGCCAAAGGCGACAAGAAAAATACCAATATACTGGGAACGGATAAAACATTTACATCAGGTGCCAAATTAGCGGCTGATGCACCGATTTCTGCCGAGTCAGGTAAAATGTCTCAAGAGTTGCAGATGAGTGAACGCAAGTTGATGGAAACCATTGCGGCGCAAAATACTCAGCCCGATTCAACCCAGACAGACGATAAATTGGCTCGCATGATGCCAAAAGATTTGTCTGGCGCAATGAGCAACAAATCGTTTAATCCACTGTCGGCAACAAACAACGCGTTTTCAGTAGATAACAACGCCAGTCTTAACCCGGCAACCGCCACCAAAGCGGCAGAAAAAGCCACCGAACAATTATCTCAGGCACTCAACACCACTAAGCCAGACTTTTCAGCCAATATGAAAGAGCGGCTGGTGATAATGATGAACAAAGGTGTACAAACGGCCAACATACGTCTCGATCCGGCCGAGCTTGGACAAATGCAAATAAAAATGTCGATTGAAAATGATGTCACCTCAGTGAGTATTGTGGTACAAAACAGCCAGGCCAAAGAGTTGCTGGAACAAACCTTGCCAAAACTCAAAGAAATGCTGGCCGAGCAAGGCATTGAAATGGATGAAGGTTCGGTGGAACAGGAATCTCGTGAACAACGTGAACAACGCGAATTAGGCGATGGTCAACATCGCGGCGGACAACATGCCGCACAAGGTGAGCATTCTGACCAAGAAGATATCGACATGTTGGCTGCTCAACAGGTAAAAATAACCAATGGTGCGCTGGGCGGCATCGACTTTTTTGCCTGACGGGGTGATATTTTGCCCAGTTAACCGCAAAAGGTGATGAAAACGCGATAAAAGTCGTAATAGCAATTGCTATTGCGGCGTGCAGATAGCAATAATATAACCAATGTTGGATTATTCGGATAACAATAATGGCTGAAGCGGGTAAAGGTAAAGCAAAAGGACAAGCAAAAGGCAAAGGAAAGGCAGATGCAAAGGGCGAAGAGCTTGAAATGGAAGAAGGTGGTGGCAAAAGCAAAAAAATGATCATCATTATCGTTGCGGTCGTGTTGTTGGTCGTTGTGGGCGTGGGGGCTTATTTTATGTTTGGCTCCAGTGATCCAGACCCTTCTGCACAAGAAGCGACTCTGGGTGATGATAGCGCTGCACCTGCTCAAGAGGCAACTCCGATAGAAGCCAGTGTCAGTGTCGGTACCGCTTTATATGTGGCGATGCCAAGACCATTTGTGTTTAACGTGCCCGGATCGGTGCGAGACCGCTTGGTTCAAATAAAAGTGCAACTTTTGGTCCGTGGCGACAGTGCTGAAGAGCAAGCCAAGCGCCATATTCCCTTGATAGAAGGGGCTTTGTTGAAAACATTCAGCGCGACCAATGCCGACGATTTGTCGACCACCATTGGTAAAGAAACGCTAAAAGGCAAGGCATTGCAAGATGTACAAGCAACGATGATCAATATTACCGGCAAAAAGATTATTGAGCGGGTGTTGTTTACCGGTTTTGTAATGCAATAACGGTCAATGACGATCAATAACTACAAATGACAATTAAAAGCGTGGTAAGAGCGTGAGTGACTTACTCTCCCAAGACGAAATCGATGCCCTGTTGCATGGAGTTGATGACGTTGATGAGGATGAAGATGAGGAGGGTGGATTTGACGGCGCTGATGGTAAATCGTCCTCGGACAATACCCTTGATTATGATTTCTCCTCTCAGGACCGGATTGTTCGTGGGCGGATGCCTACCCTTGAAATAGTCAATGAACGATTTGCCCGTCACATGCGGATCAGCCTGTTTAATATGATGCGACGTACCGCTGAGGTATCCATCAACGGGGTTCAGATGATCAAGTTCGGCGAATATGTTCACACCCTATTCGTACCGACAAGCCTTAACATGGTACGCTTCAGACCGCTCAAGGGCACCGGGCTGTTGACCATGGAAGCGCGTTTGGTGTTTATTTTGGTGGATAATTTTTTTGGTGGCGATGGTCGCTACCATGCCAAGATAGAAGGGCGTGAATTTACCCCCACTGAACGACGTATTATCCAGATGTTGCTGAAGCTTATCTTCGAAGATTACAAAGAAGCCTGGGCGCCGGTCATGGACGTCTCGTTCGAGTACCTCGATTCTGAGGTTAACCCGGCAATGGCCAACATTGTAAGCCCCACCGAGGTGGTGGTGATCAGTTCCTTCCACATTGAACTCGACGGTGGTGGTGGTGATTTCCACGTTGTGTTGCCTTATTCGATGCTTGAACCGATACGTGAACTGCTTGACGCTGGTGTGCAAAGTGACAAAGAAGACACCGACATGCGTTGGAGTAAGGCCCTAAGGGATGAGATCATGGATGTTAAGGTGGCAGTGTCGACCAAGTTTATTGAAACTGATTTACCGCTGGCCAAAGTGATGGAATTAAAAGCAGGTGATATCATACCGATAGAAATGCCTGAACATGTGGTTTTACTGATCGAAGATTTGCCGACTTACCGGGCCAAACTGGGCCGCTCCAGAGATAGTATTGCGGTACAAATAACTGAGAAAATCAAACGGCCTGAATCGGTCAAGTCTGAACTGCACGTCTTTACCAAAGGCGGCAGACGGATTGACGATGATCGTGATATCGCCGTATTGGAAGAAGATTTAGTCCTTGATAATGAAGCAGATGGTGAATGGCAATGAGTGATGACCAAGATACAATGGACGAATGGGCTGCGGCCATGGCCGAGTCCGGCGATGACGCGGACTCTGATGAAGTTGAAGTGGAAACGGCTGAGCTTGAAGTGCTCAGTGAAGACAAATCGCCTATTACGATTGAAGAAAAGCGCAAACTCGACACCATACTGGACATTCCGGTTACCATTTCAATGGAAGTTGGTCGCAGCTCCATTAGTATCCGAAACTTGTTGCAGTTGAATCAGGGCTCAGTCGTTGAACTTGACCGGGTCGCCGGTGAGCCGCTCGACGTTATGATCAATGGCACCTTGATAGCCCATGGTGAGGTTGTTGTGGTCAACGACAAGTTTGGTATTCGACTGACAGACGTTATCAGTCAGACCGAACGTATCAAGAAACTGCGTTAATCGATTGATGAAACTTTTTAGTAAAGCCAATGCCATCGTCGGCCTGACATCGGTGTTGATGGTATTGCCGGTGGAAGCTGCCAAAGACGCTCAGAG
>JABSOG010000244.1 GCA_013216025.1 Algicola sp.
GGGCAATGTGTCGCCGAAGCTGCAGGGGCCAAAGTCACCAAACTTGATGGCTCGCCGCTTAGGTATAATGAGACCGATTCACTGCTTAATGAGTATTTTTTGGTTGAGTGATAAGATATAAGGTCGCATGCTACAGGTGCAACCACTGCACTGACATTAATATAAGCGACCGAACATAATAACTCACGCCAAACCGTGAAGCACAAAGCTTCAAAAACACAGTCCATCCACACTAAACTAGGGCTAAACTCTTAACCTCATAGTTTGGTTGGGGCATTAAATGCCAATGCTTGCAGCTCATCGAATTGCTTTGGAGTGAGCACTGCGTGGGTCAAATTTACATCAGTTAGATTTGCATCAGTAAAATTTGCGCCTTCTAAATTTGTACCTTCTAAATTTGCTCCTTTTAAATTTGCTCCTGCTAAATTTGCTCCTTCTAAATTTGCTCCTTTCAAATTTGCCCCTTTCAAATTTGCGCCGTTCAGAATAGCGTTACTTAAATTGGCTTCTGATAAATCGGCACTTTCCAAATTTGCAACAGTCAAATCAGACTTGGACATGTTTACTCTTTGCAAGTTAGCATTACTCAATGTAGCCATTGTCATATCTATTTCTTGTAATTCAATGCCGACCAAGTTGGTATCATTCAGTTTCACCCCCCTCATATCAGCTTTAAAAAAATTGGTTTCTTTACTAACAACCGCTTTAGTTAAAATCGCCCCTTTCAGCTCAGATTGAAAGAAATTAGTACCTACCAAGTTGGCCCCACTCAAATCCACGCCATTCAAATCTGCACTTCGTAAATCAACAGCCGTGAGGTTAGCGCCTGCTAGGTTTGAGTTAGCAAAGCTGGACCCGCCAAGTGATTTATGACTTAAATCGATTTTTCTAAGTTCGGCATCATTTATGTGAACTACACATATGTCGTACTTTTCCCGTTTGTGTTTTTCAACTAAGAATTCGCAAAAAAACTCTGAAAATTGAAATTCTGCATTTTCCATAGAACGACCATCCAACTGACTCAAACTGGATAGCCTGATACCAACCAGATAATAACCTCCTTTTGCATTAACAAAATGAAAAGGCTCTTTTATAACGACGTAATTCAAAAGTCGTCTGATTTTATCAGTAATTATAATTGGCACATCAATACCCGAAATGACGTTTCCCGCTATACCATAGGCGATCAAAAACTCCATAATACTCAGGTGAGAAAAACGGAAACGTCCATCAGAATCTCTATTAAGCAAAGAATTAGTGCCAATATCAATAAAATCGATACCATCAACCACCCGCTCAGGCTGCCCAGATAAAAGCTCAATGCAACTTTCTTGAATACATAGCTTTTTAATCACATCTAAAGGTACCGAGCTTTTACTGTTACGATGCATAGTTTCAGCAAGCCAGATACAAGCAGTCAATAAATCTTCTTTTTTGACTTCCTTACCGTGCTTTTCCCTGAGTTTAATAACTTCCCTATTTAACCAAGTATCAATTAAGCTTTCGTATAATTGATACTCATTAGCGCCTTGTAATGCACTTTCGATGATATCCTCAATATGCGCCAATAAAAAAGGCCGAAATTGCAATGAGCCTATTTCTGCAAGTGCCTTCTCACCCTCTTCAACTTTCGGATTATCTTCAAAACTTAGATAGTTTTTGATGCCCTTGGGGAATCGTTTCTTCAAATAAGTAGTAACTTGTTTATCATTAAACAAAGACAGATAAAATAAAGGGCAACCGAAATTTTGAAAGGTAATCTTACCTAAAGTGCCAAACGCCGAATTTTGAGTATCAGGAAAGAATTGAGTTCGGCACGTAATGATCACCCGCCGGAATATTTTAGTTTGCTCCAGCAATTTGGTTAACCTTTCTCTCGAGCCACCTTTTTTGCATTGCGGGTCTTCATCCAATGAGTCCAAAAGTAGCAGTGTGTTGGATTTATCGTTAATCTTTTCAATTTGTTCCAACGTATCCGAGCCCAGCTTTAACAATTCACATTTATAACCCACTGGCCAAAACGACATCAAATGCGTCAATTTGAGAATCATCAATAATGAGGTTTTACCCATCCCAGCATCTGCCAAAATAAACATTTGGCTGGCACCAGTGTCTCTTGCGACAATATCCCGATTCAAGAATTCGTTAACGGTAGAAAAGACGTTAGTCCGTAGCATAGAAATGGCTTCATCTTCACACTCATCAGCCGGATTAACTTGCTGGCAATTCGGTTCGATATAGTAGCGGGCCAAATCCTCACAATTACCAAAATTGTCGTTAATTCGGATCAGCTCCTTTTTCCGATCACCAGTGATCTTATTCCATGCTTTGGTTAACGCCTTTAGCAGTTTTCCTAGGCTTTTTGACGAGATGAAGGTAACCGGTTCAGCCATTTTTATTTCCTACATTTTTCAATTATTTGCGAGTCGGGATTGATAAGCATAGTCACAACAAGTTTAAATAGCCTCCGGCAAAGCATCCCGAATATCAACAGTATTGACCTGTTGTTCTCTTTGCGCCCGTATAGCCTTGGATTCACGATATTGTCTTGCTTCTGCGGTTTCAATAAACTCAGCATCTGGTGATATTAACCTGACTTCTTTTTCGATTGCTTCAAGGCTGACGTTAAAAAACTCTTTTCTGTTATTAACCAAATTGACCCGTTGAAAATTAAAGGCATTGTGTAGAGTATTTTCCAAAGCAGGAGCATCCTCTGCATGGATCATCGCATGTACATCAAACAAAAATGGCACGCTAGCATCGCCAAGCTCTTTGACCCTATCAAGTGGCTCCAAGCGCCTTGTCATGCCAATTTTATACACATTTTCGCCAAATGAACCTTGGTTTGAAATGACGTAGACATGACCAGACTTTGTTTGTTCAGCCATCGATTTTGCGCGTTCACTTTTTGCATGTGCCGATTCAAGTTCGTCGCCTAAGGAAGCTATTTTCTCTTGCAATGCAGCTAGCTTGGTACCAGCGGCTTTTTGGGCATCAGCTTTTGCTTTATCCAATAGCTTTTGATATTTATCTTCTTCTTTTAGTGCTTTTTCACTTTCTTGCTCAAGCTTGACCTCCTCGCGCATTTGCCTTTTAATTTCGGCTTGCTCTTCTTTTTCCTGTTGTTTTTTCTCTTTGTACTCAAAGCTTAATCGCAGCTCCGCTAACTTAAGTTCAAGGTATCTTTCTTCTATATAGATCTTGTTTGATTCATTCAATTTATTGATGGCTTCGAATGCTTTTACAATCCTTTGTTCCATCCGTTGCACATTATTCCATGTGACATTTGAAATGGCCGCTTCACATTCATTATTGAATGCACGCGCCGTTAATCTAATCCCTCGATTGGTCATCATTCGACCTTTTGATTTACTGCCTTCAACTTCCCATTCTGTTGTGCAATAAATTGCAGTTTTATCAGAGATAAGTGCTTTTTGTTCACTTTTCACCCCAGCTATCTGCTCTTTAAATTGTTCGGCGGTGTCAAAGTCGTAATGGGGTTTATAAAACCCAAGTCCAGCCAATTCAATTTGCTCATCGTAAATTGCTGCCTCCTCCACAAGTTTGTCGAAAATAACTCTCTTCTCTTTGTAACTTGCTCTTAACGCTTCTATCTCTTTTTGAGCATCTGATGTTTGCTGCATCACATTAGAATATTCCTCATCTGCATCAATCACATCAGCAAAACGGCTTCGATAATCGCTGAGTTGATTCTTGTGTATTTCGACTTCATTGCGCAGCTGCTTATTTTTTTGAAATAGATAATATGCCCATAGCCCGATAATTAAACAAATGAGTAATAAGACGATTAAGCTTGTTTCCATTGAAATATCCTACGTTTATGTTTTTATAATATACCCGAATCGACTTTATCATAATAAATACAAATTGACAGTACTCAATTTACAGACCATTGGCAGTCGTAAAATCCTTCTTCAGTCATCGTATAAGAACTATTCAAAACCATACACAACCCCCCTAAACCACTATACTTTGGTGTATAAATTATTGTGTAGCAAAAGTGAAGGGGGTTGAAGATGCCGCAGAATATTCCAGTAGATGACACGCTGTTGAATCAGGCGTTAAAGGTCGGTGGTTTCAAAAATCAGTCTGATACCATAAATGCAGCACTGGCCAGCTTCATCGAAAAACACCAACGTGACGAAGTCATTAAACTTTTTGGCACAATGCCCTGTGACAAAAGCTACGACTACAAAGCCGGTCGTGGCTGATCTAAGACCAAACCCACTAAATAACACTCGATATTAAATACAAATAAAACCAGCACTTGTCGCTGGTTTTTTGTAATTTTGACGCTGCCATTTGTCAGCACAGTAATGTTTTGTTGCGTTTTAATCGGCTATTGTGACCACTATTTGATTGCAGTCATTTATCCTTTGTCTGATGATGTCTGTATCAAACAACCAAGGAAAAACGTCCATGTTTAAACCGTTAGCGCTGTTACTCACACTAGGCTTGTTCTGCCACGATGCACTGGCTGAACAATCCGCAATCACCGTTGATGCCAAAGAGCGTCAGGCGGTGGTCGAAAAAGTCTCAACCTTGATGATCAACAATTACGTTTCAGAAGCCGTGGCCAGAGAAACCGCCGCACACATCCAAAAACAACTCAAAAATGGCGCTTATGACAATATCACTCAAGGTGAGGCATTCGCAGCCAAATTGACTGAAGATGTTCAAAGCATCAACCACGACAAACATATGCGTATTCGTGTGCAACATCCAAGACCTGCGCCGGCCTCAAGCCACGCAAAAACTGAGCCCGAAAGCCCGTTAGTCCACGTATTTCGAAACCAACAGCACAACCGACAACGCAACAATGGCCATCAAAAAGTCGAAGTGCTTGACGGTAACGTTGGTTATATCGATTTTCGTATGTTTGGCGGCAGTGATGCAGCGAAACAAAAAGCCGCCACAGCACTGGCCTACCTTGAAGATACCGATGCGATGATCATCGATTTGCGTAAAAACGGTGGTGGATCACCCGATACAGTACGGTTTATTTGCAGCTACTTTTTTGGCGAGAAAACCCACCTAAACTCCTTGTATTGGCGTCAGGGCAACCGAACCGAAGAGTTTTGGACACTGGACGAAATTCCCGGTAAACGTCGCCCTGACGTGCCACTTTACATTTTAACCAGCGACTATACCTTCTCGGGTGCCGAAGAGTTCTCGTACAATATGCAAACCCGCAAGCGAGCCATTTTGGTGGGTGAAACCACTGGCGGCGGCGCCAATCCGGGCGGCAGAATGCCGATAAATAAACATTTTAATATCAACATGCCCCGTGGCATGGCCATCAATCCTGTGACGGGCACCAATTGGGAAGGCGTTGGGGTTAAACCTGAAGTTGCAGTTGATGAATCACAAGCGCTAGACAAAGCCTATGAATTGGCCAAAGTCGCCGCACAGCAGTTCCGTCAAAAAAACCTAGATAAGCAAATCAAAAATATTGACGAGCTAGAAAAGCAATTGGCCAAGGCCGCACGATTGGTTAAAGACAAACAAGCAGACAAAGCCCAAAACTTGATCAACAGGGCTATGTCAAAAGCAATGGATAGCGGTTTGGGTGGTGAAAATGAAGTGAACATGCTCGGTTATAGCTTTTTAGAGCAACAATCTAACCCCGCTATGGCGGTATTAGTCTTTAGCTTTAATACCCTGAGATTTCCCGACTCGTCTAATGCCTTTGACAGCCTTGGCGAAGCGTATTTGATGGCGGGCAATGACAAACTGGCGAAAAAGAGTTATCTCAAATCGCTGGCGTTAGATCCACAAAACGATAACGCCAAGTCGATGCTTAAGGGGTTGTAAGCGGGGCTGCAGGTTTTATGCTCCAGGCAAAACCTAAGTACCTACATCCTTGTAGGCAAAGCACCCGCCTTTGATAATGGATTTATTGAAAATTACAAGAAGTCATCACCACCGCCGCCGCCCAGCATGATTTCACCGGCGTCGGCCAATCGGCGGGCAACTGAGAGCATTTCTTTTTGCGCCGCTTCCACTTCACTGACCCTAACAGGTCCCATGGCTTCAAGGTCGTCACGCAGCATATCGGCTGCACGTTTTGACATATTAGCGAGCATTTTTTCTTTGAGTGAATCGTCGGCACCTTTGATGGCACGCATCAACACATCTTGCTGAACATCGCGCAAAATCGCCTGAATACCACGGTCGTCAACGTCTAGCAGGTTGTCGAAAACAAACATCAAATCTTGAATTTGTTGCGACATTTCTTCGTCGTGCTCTCGGATTGAATCCATCAACTGACCTTCGATGTTGGTATCGAGGTAGTTCATAATATCGGCTGCAGCCTTGAGACCACCCATTTTCGATGCCTGGGCACCGGCCTGACCGGCAAACTGTTTCTCCATGATCTCGTTCAGTTCTTGTAGTGCCGCCGGTTGTACTTCTTCAAGGTTGGCGATACGCATCAACAGGTCAAGTCTGACTTTTTCAGGGAACTGAGCGACGATTTCGGCTGACTGGTCGGGATCAAGATAAGACAATACAATGGTTTGAATCTGCGGGTGTTCGTTGCGAATGATGTTGGCCACCTGTTTCGAATCCATCCACTTGAGTGAATCGAGACCTTTGGCCCCACTAGACATCACAATCTGTTCAAGAATATTGGTGGCCTTGTCTTCACCCAGTGCCGCCGTTAGGGCGTTTTTGATAAAGTGTTCAGACTGGAAGCCAATGGTACTGAAGTTTTGAATCTGGTCGATAAACAACTGGTGCACAGCCCCTATTTTGGCCTGATTAAGATCGCCAAGCCCGGCCATCGCCAAACCCACTTTTTGCACTTGTTTTGGTTCTAGGTGCTTTAAAATCTGAGCGGCATCTTCTTCTTTTAAACTCAACAGCAAAATAGCCGCTTTTTCTACCCCTTCGAGCTTTTCAACATCAAAACCGCCGACCGCAGTACCACCACCAAGATCTATGTCAAGATCCAAATCAACATCAGTCATCTTTATTCACCCAAAAATTTGAAAAAGTTTCAAAAAGTCTATAAATCATCACCCAACCTACCCACCAAACAGCCTGACAGTCAATTATACAACTGCATATTGCCAAAACACAATGCAATAAGTTTGCCAAAATAGACTGTTAATAGTGTCAAATCACTGACGTGACTGTTTTTTGACCATACACATCATATAGTCATCATTTACAGTCCTCAAACAGCAAATTCACTGATACAATAGCCAAACGCGTCATATTTAGTACCTTTTAGTAATCATCAAGGGTATATAAGGATATTTTGAGCATGACTTTTTTAAGAGGTTGATTCAACCGCTATAATCAAAAGGGGGGTGCTTGAAGTGAACGAACAATCATATTATCTTATTGACGACAATATCGAATTTCATTTCGAACCCCAAGACATGAAACTCAAGCGGGGTGACAAAACCATCAAGTTAAGACCGATGGAAGTCAAAACTCTGCTGTGCATTTTGAAAAAAACCGGTCAATACATGACCCGCGGCCAGATAGCCAATGGTATCTGGCAAAATGTCCCCAGCCATGACATTCAAAACAAATCGGCCCAAGCCACCAAATATATTTCAATTATTCGTAAACAACTGGCCAAAATCGATATCGACGAAAGCTGGCTGGTCACTGAAGAGCACTTAGGTTACAAGGTGTCGTGTGCGGTTGAACTGGTCAGCGTAGAAGCGCAGCAAAAGCAACAACAGGCAAAACAAAAAGCCCTTGGTGAAGCGCAAAAAAACCATGTTCGCCGCGATACCCGCATTAAGATTTTGGTCAATACCATAGTGACGGTGTCTTTAACCCTGATCATGATAGGCGCCTATAACCTGCTATTGACTGAAAAAAACGTATTAATTAAAAGTATTGTTCAGCTCACCAGCTTGTCTGGGGTATCAATTCAACAAAATTACTCCGCCAATGGCGATGCTTTGGCCTTCGTGCATTTAACCGATGGCGGCCGCTCCCGAATTTTGCTCAAAACCAAGGCTGACATCAATTACCAGCCCTTGGGCAATGGCGAGCATGATCAATCGCCCTCATTTTCGCCCACCAGCAAAAAACTGGCCTACCACAGAAGAGCCGACGGCAACTGCCAAATTCGAGTGATCGAGTTTAACGGCGACTATCATAAAATACGTAACGACAAAGCCGTGGCCAACTGTAACCCATTTAACTATTATGCCAGTATCGCCTGGGCCAGCGACACGGTGTTGTATTTTACCGACCGAAAAGCCCAAAGCCTACCGTTGGCCATTTACCGGGTTGACCTGCAAACCGGACAAAAAAACCTTTACCTTGAAGTCGACGACAAGAACTATTTTGGCTCTGGTTTTTACAACATCACCATTGATGCCAAAAGCGGCGATATGATAGTGCTCGATGGCGAGCAATACACCAAAACCAACATTTATCGGGTGACTGTCGACAAGCAAAAAACCCTGATCAAAACCATCGATGATATCCTCTTGGGCATTGGTATCATCAGCGATACCCTGATCTTCAAAGATCTCGACAACCAGCTCAAATCAATTGAACTTAGCGCATCTACCGAAAAAGTGTCACTGGTCTACCCAAACCCACTCAAACCCATCGGCAATCCAGTGGTGAATCGCGATCAGAACAAGCTGTCGTTTATCTCTGGTGAATATTACAAAAGCCAGATCCACGCCTACTCTATAGAAACCGGCACCAGTAGTGAGATCATTGCCTCCAATTCACAATTAAAATACCCTTTTTCGATTGGTAACGAAGTTATGTTTATTTCGCGAGAATCCGGGATCAAACAAATTTATTCGTACCGCGACAATACTCGCTACCAATTAACCAATTTTAATACAGATCCGAAAATCGTTGGTTTTACCGCTTCAAATGACAAAAAGTGGGTTGCGATCTCCTATAAAAGCGGCACATCTATCTACCATAGAACCAATCGCGGACTGACCAAACTCAAGCATTTTCCCTCGTTGCTGTTCCCCAGTTTCAAGGATAATGGTGAGCGAATATTGTTATCGCGCATTAAAAGCAGCGAAGTCGAACATGACAAGGTTGAAGAGTATTTTCTCACCAACAATTCAAAAGCCGAAGCATTTGAACCCACCGGCATTGTGATCAACAAAGCCAAATACGGCGTTTATCACCAAAGCGGCATTGTCTACGTACCATCAAAAAATGACAGCGTTCGACTGTTTACCCTCGAAAGTGATACTGTCATAGTGAACAATATCAGCCCATTGTTGCCAGACGGACTGGCACTATCCCAAAACTACTTGTTTGTTGCCACCGAGACCCACGAACTGTTGAAGATTGACTTAGCCACCGGTCAGGTTACCAAAATGCCCGAACACCTATTTGGCCAAATTTCAGTCTCTAACGAAACCATTTTTTACATTGCTCAAAAGCAAGGTCAAATGGACATCATCGATAGCGATATTAGCTTTGATTGAGCCCTTTCGAATAAAACCTCACTTTTTTATTAAAAATCATACACATACCATTTATTCTAACAAAATAGAATAGCTTCCAACGCATTTAGAATTTAACTTCGGTGAAAAATATCGCCATATTCATGGCTCAGTTGTTTACCAACCAACTGCCCATAAGAGACCCCCCATCAGGAATCTATTGGGAACAGTTCGGTGCCGCATTTTAAGGATGAGTGCGGCATCGCAATTCCTTCAAAATCAAATCAGGGTATCGAAATGATCATCAAAAAATACGTTGTCGCAACTATTTTATCCACCTCATTTTTTGCGGCGTCTACCGAAATACCACCACAACAACCTCAACAGCAACCCAAGCTGACTGAACAACCTGCCAAAGAAGTGGTTGTCGATCCAGTCCAGCAAAAAGAAATTGAAAAGATATTCGTCTTTCCGTGCGAGCCTTGGCCTTATTGTTATTAACGCAGACCTTGGTGTGCATAACGCCATTATTATCCTCCCACAGTAAAACCTTTCTAAAAGCCAATCGTCACTAATAAGTGAGATGTCGATTGGCGAAGTCTATCCAATGCGACAATCTATCCAAAACGATATTGTTAAAATCCCCTACTGGAGTTCCT
>JABSOG010000245.1 GCA_013216025.1 Algicola sp.
ACTGTTGCGGGCCGAACTTGACAGCAACCCGCTTAAAGACGGCAGCTTAAACGCCTTTAAAGTGCTTGAGATTGACATCAGTAAACAAACGGTCAGCGCCGTCAAACCCTTTGGTTTGAGCAGCAAAAATGCCGGTCGCTGTAAAAACTTCTGGGCATTGGGCTTGGTGTTGTGGCTGTTCAGTTCAAACCGCCAGTCAACGCTGGATATGATCGCCAAAAAGTTCGCCAAAAAACCGACATTGGTTGACGCCAACAGCGCCGCCGTTAATGCCGGACACTGCTTTGGCGAAACCGCCGAATTACAAGAATTTGCCAGCGAGCAGCCGTTGGCACCGGCCACTTACGAAAGCGGCTTGTATCGCAGCATTACAGGTCACAAAGCCCTAGCGTTAGGCCTTGCCGCTGGATTGGAAAAAGCCGGACTCACGGGTTTGTTCTGCTCTTACCCTATCACCCCAGCATCACCCTTATTACATGATTTAAGCGTGCTCGACGGTGCAGGCATAGCCACTTTTCAGGCCGAAGACGAAATTGCCGCCGCCGGTGCTGCCATTGGCGCCAGTTATGCAGGCAGCCTGGGCATTACCTCAAGTTCAGGCCCCGGCATCGCCTTAAAAACTGAGGCCATAGGCCTTGCCATCGCCACAGAATTACCGTTAATTATCGTCAACGCTCAGCGCGGTGGTCCGTCAACCGGCCTGCCAACCAAAGCCGAGCAATCAGACCTTTATCAAGCCGTTTATGGCCGCAATGGCGATGCGCCTCTGCCTGTATTGGCCCCCCGCTCGCCGGGCGATTGCTTTTTAATGGCCATTGAAGCCATCAGAATTGCGGTAAGACACATGACGCCAGTGATTTTGCTGACCGATGCCTACATCACCAATTCGTCGCAAATGTGGAAAATTCCTGATTTATCAACCATACCAGCCATCACCACCTGTCGCACCACCATGGATTTGGCGGCAATCGACAAAACCCTGCCATTCAAACGTAACCCGCACACCTTGGGTCGTAACTGGATAGTGCCGGGGCAACTGGCCGGAATGCACCGCATTGGTGGATTAGAAAAAGACATCGACACGGGCAACATCTCTTATGACGACGATAACCACCAGCAAATGACCGATTTAAGAGCCGATAAAGTCGCCCGAGTGGCCGATTACCTGCCCGAGCAAAGCGTTCACTTTGGACCTGATCATGGCGAAATATTACTGGTCGGCTGGGGTTCAACCTATGGCGCGTTGTTGCAGGCGGCAAAAAACGCCCAGCAAAAAGGCCACACAGTTTCGCTGACCCACTTTGAATTCATCAGCCCATTGCCCGAAAATGCAGGCGATGTACTGAGAAGCTTCAATCACGTCGTGGTGGTAGAAATGAACAACGGCCAGCTGGCCACTCTGCTAAAAGACAAACTCGACATCACCGTATCGTCGTTCACCAAAGTCACCGGACAACCATTTAACGCACCCGAAATCGAGGAGTTGATCAATGAATATCAAAACAGCAACGCCGCCTAAAAGAGCGCAAGATTACGCCACCGATCAAGAAGTACGCTGGTGCCCCGGCTGTGGCGACTACTCAATATTAAGAGCGGTGCAAATGGCCTTTGCCGAAAACAACATCGCCCCCGAAAACACCGTATTTGTCTCGGGCATCGGCTGCTCGTCTCGCTTCCCGTATTACATGGAAACCTACGGTTTTCACACCATTCATGGCCGTGCCCCCACCATTGCCACCGGCGTAAAGCTGGCCAACCCAGAGCTGGATGTATGGGTCGTCACAGGTGATGGCGACTCGCTGTCTATCGGCGGCAATCACTTAATGCACGCATTAAGACGCAACGTAGGCCTCAATATTCTGTTATTTAACAACGAAATATACGGCTTAACCAAAGGCCAATACTCGCCAACATCAAGCGCTGGCACAGTATCACCCTCATCACCGGGCGGCTCGATAGACACCCCATTATCGGCAGGCCTGTACGCATTGGGCAGTGGCGCAAAATACATCGCCCGGGCAATAGACACCGACATTCCAAGATTAAAAGCAGTGGTCACCGATGCCCGTGAACATCTAGGCACGTCATTTGTCGAAATCTTTCAAAACTGTTTGGTGTTTAACGACAACACCTTCTCGCACTTCACCGACAAGTCGGTGGCTGCAGACAGACAAATTCATGTTGAGCATGGTAAACCTTTGCTTTATGGCGACAATCTGGATAAAGGATTGGTGCTCGACACGGCAACGCTATCGATAAAAGCGGTTGAATTGACCAATGTCGATATCAGCGAAATACTGGTGCACGACGAAGCCAATCCGGTATTGGCTCAGCTGTTATTAAGCATGACACCACCCCAGTTGCCAGTGGCATTAGGGGTGATTCATCGTCAGATAAAACCGGCATTTGAAACCGCTTTTTGGCAGCAAAATGCCAACAAGCGAAAATCAAAGTCAGTGACACAATTGCTGCACGAAGGGCAGACTTGGCAGCGGTAAAAACGTACGGGGCAGGCCCCCGTGCCTACCCTGTCGAATATCAATAAAAACCACGGCGATGAGCAGAAATGCCAGAAATCACCATAGGGGTTAATGGATAGGGTTCCCCTTTCTTGAGTTAACCAAAATACCGACTAAACTTGTACCTCGACCCTATTTACCCAAATACAGGAGTACAAGATATGGACTGGATCACAAGCGGCGCTTCGAAACTCGACATCAGCGACACCCTGACCGCATTACAAATCCTTAAAGACCTTTACAGTAAACTCAAACACACCAACGAAGTCGACAATGGATTCGATTTTATTAAATGGTTGCTTGAACAAGATACCGCTGCCAACTTCAAACCGCAATTAACTCGACTGCTAGAATCACAACAAGCCACCGACGAAACCAGCCAGTTACTTGAGAAACTGGTCGACAAAATACAAAAACCGCTCGATGGTAAATACCTGCCGTTATTCCATCGCCTTGACCTGCTCGATTTAGATAACCTGCCATCAGACCTTGAATTTCCTATCATCGACGTCAGCGACAAAAGCAAAGACTTTGCCTTTGGCGATCTCTCGGTAGGTTTAAGCGGTGGTATGAGCGCATCGATTACCTTTGAAGGCAATGCTGTAGAAGATCCACCGGTAGATTCACGGGTTGTCAGCGTCACTTTTAAAGGTTCACTACAAGCAAAGCTTGCTGCAACCTTACCTATTAACATTGGCAGTTTGTCTGCCACCGGCGGATTCAGCGCATCCGGCTCATATGCCTTGTTATATGTCAGGCCTGCAAGCGAGTTGTTTATCGACGCTTTGGCAGAAATTTTCCAGAACAATGTCAATCCACTCAGTCTGCAATCGATGTCAGAAAATATTTTGAGCGGCAACCACTTCGCCAAAAGCACTATCTCATTAGAAGGTGAGTTGGCCTATGGTGCCAAAATGAAGTTAGGCTTCAAAAAGAACTTGTCACCCGCCGCGACCTTTAATGCTGCCATAGATATTGGTCTGTCTAGTACAATCAAGGGCAGTTTCAAGCTCGAAGTCGAACCCGGTAAAGGGCAAAAAATAAACGTGTCAATCCGCCGTAACAATAGCAAAACCGACACTTCATCATTGGGTATCGGCGTCACTATTGATGCCAGCGCGGTTGCCACTGCAGTTAAAGCAAAGGCAGACGAGGCATTGGCCGGCCCCAATAAAATGTTCAGCCGCATGATTGAAAAAGTCGATAAATTTGTCACCCCCAGTAAATACATCCAAGGAAAATTGGCCCAAATAAGCCAAGAACTATTGGCTGACAATGATGAACTGCTAGGCGCCGCCCAAGTGGCGTTGGGCATCAAAACCGCCGAAGAAGCCACTGCAGCATTGACCGAAAACCTGTTAACCCAATTAGATTCTCGATTGCTGATTTGGGATGGTACAGCCCAAAACCGCGCCAACGAACTCATCACCATGATAGCCGAGAAACTGGGCGTGAATGAAGATAAGTTAAGTCAATTCAACACCAGCATTCAATCTCGCTTAACCGAATTAGACAGCGATTTCGACAGCAAGATCAAAGAGGCCATCGACAGTAAAATCACTGACTGGACCAATGCCCTCGGCGACATCGGCATAAAAGTCAATGCAGTGACCACCAGTCTAGATGAAAAAGTGGCGGCGGTAAAAGCGGGTGTGCTCAAAATGATAAACCGCTACCAGCAAAAGCTGACTGACATTGTCACCAAGATCACCGACGAAAACAAATACAAACTCGAAGCCAAATTTACCAGTGAAGTCAAACGTCAATCCCATACCGACCTGATGCTAAAGTATGAATTTGACCTGTCCGCTGTGGGTGCCGATGCCGAAACCTTACAAAATTACTACCAAATGTTGATGCGTGGCAAAGCCGACAAAATATTCGACGCAGGTCTAGTTGCTGGTGTAAAACTCATCGACGGCGTCCTGACGCAAACCTCCCTGTTGAACAAATCCAGAGGTCTACATGTCTCATTCTTTGGACTTGAATTTGACAATACATCAATACTTGAGGTCAACAGTAAAGTGATCCGTAACGCCAATGGCGATATCGTTGCCATGTCTGACGCCACCTATACCGAACAATTCAAGTTTGGCGGCATCACCCAAGGGGCCGTCTTTACCGATGCATTCAATATCGCCATGGCCAAACATACCAGCCTCGATTTGGGCTTTGCCGCCTCTGTCAAAGATACCCGGCTCAAACCCGATGAACTGGTGGATATACTCGATGATTTGAAAAAAACACAGCTGATCACAGCCACCACTGCTGATGAAATTCTCAGAGATTACAACCATATGCGTGGTGACAAACCATCAGTAGACACGCTGCTGACAACATCACTGGATTATGAGCAGGCACAAACCGAGTTCTTGCTAGGCCAACGTTATAGTGATGATGAAATCAGCAAGCAATGCTTTTTCGCAGCGTTCGAAACAGAAAGTAAAACTGAGTTGGCCGGATCAAAAGAAAACCGTTTACGCAAAGCCTTAGAAAATAAAGTAGGCCATACCTCAACTATTGCTGAATTTATGCGTGGGTTACCAAAGCATAAATTACAAATCGTGCAAAATAAGATTACAGACACTGATGACGATAGTTACTTCACCACCGCCCGAGCCATAAAAATCAAAGCAGATGCCTTTGTAAAACTGGTTTTATGTATGAGAGAAATTTATGCAGTCGCTGCCGATGAAGCGCTTGAAGCCGACTGGCTGACAGAAAAACAAGAAGTGATTGGTGAATCAGTCGACCACTGGGTCACTGCACTGGCGGATTTGAAAAACTTTTTAGCACCGGCAATCAGCGGACAAACATTGGCCTTTATCCAACTGCTGATCAGGCGCAGCGGATGGGTCACTGAAGAGCAACTTAAACTGACCATAAACGTAAAATACAAAGACAAAAACTTCACTTACCAATAATCTAGTCTTTATGGCGACGACTCAGGCGGTGGGTCAGGTGGTGGATCGGGCGACTAAAGCTGACAAGCCAATTCAACACAACAAACACCACCAGCGCCACAACCGTCAACAAAACCGCGATAGCGCCAAACAAATCTGGCGCTTTCATCAACGTGCTCATTAACGAATCTTCGTAAAAGAAATACCACTGGTGGCCCGCAGGAAAAACCCACTCATGAAAAGCATTAAACACCTTCTCGGGCCCTATCAATAGCGCTGTCAAAGCACATAAACCGACAAAAACACCAATACCCGCCAACTGCTGTTTAAACCTCGGCGCGGGCAGTTTTCCGCTCGAAAATAAAGCGGCAAGCACCAGCCATAACAAACTCGCCGAAATGGCAAAAGGGTGCATAAAATCAATGAGATTGGCGACATCTTCAAGGTGTTGAATTTCAGCTGCATGTAGAAACAGGTCGACCGGTTTGCCGTCGATGGCGTAATAAATCTTGTCGAGACCCTTGCCTTGGCTGTTATCAAAGGAATGCACTGAATCATTTATGGCTGCAAAAATCCGCACATGCTCAGCTTTGTCTGTGCCGGCAAACCCTTGCCGATAACGATTTAACGGCCCGTATTGCTCACAATGTTGTTGAATATTGAGTAAATCGTGAAACCCACTATAAGCAAAATCGACTTTGGCTAGCATTAGCCAACTAAGGTAAAAGGAACATATTAACCCACAAAGGCTGTAGGCACCCCAACGAATTCGCATAGACTAGCTTTTACTCAGAGGTAACTGAAGGATAAATTCGCTGCCTAAACCAATCTCACTTTTCACCTTGATATCGCCGTGCATTTGAACCGCCAACAATTTGCAAATCGCCAGTCCATTGCCAACGCCGTCTATTGCTGCGTCATCGGCATACTTCAAGCGAGTGAAAGGTTCAAATATCAGCGGCAAATCAGCCTCAATGATACCCACGCCGGTATCTTTGACACAGATGTTAACCATTGCATTCCCTGCAATATAGGACGAGGCATTAACAACGACTGTCACCTTGCCACCAGCGCGATTGAATTTGATGGCATTGCTGAGCAGGTTGACCACAATCTGCTTAAGTCGTGACGCATCAGCCAATACCGCCAAGCTGCTGTTTGAACAATCCAAGGTCAGGTTGGCTTCCTCAACTTGCGCCTGTACTACCGCGAAACACTCGGCGAAAATACTGTCCAAATCACAATGGTTTACCGCGATGGTGATTTTGCCTTTTTCAAGGCTTTCAATGTCTAATGTATCATCAACCAAACGCAACAAATGTCGCCCGGCCTCTAATACCAAAGGCAAACTTTCTTTTACTTGATCGTAATTTTTGCTATCGAGTTGAAACGCCTGGATCTGAGTCAGCCCCAAAATGGCATTGAGTGGCGTACGCAATTCATGACTCATTCTGCCCAAAAACGCCGATTTGGCCTCGTTGGCCTTTTGTGCTCGGCACATTTGAACGTGTAGCTGTTCAGTACGTTTTATCACCCGCTGTCCAAGTAGCGTGTTAAGTTGCAAATATTGGTCGTTGAGCTTGGTCAGGTCTTTTTGCAAATGGGCTTTTTCCAGCGCATTTCTCACCGAGAATAACAAGCTGTGGCGGTTTTTCAGCGGTTTATTATGAAAATCTGCAATTTGATGATCGGTTAATAACTTGTAGGCATCATCAAGGTCGGCATGTCCGGTCAATACTATCAACGGCAATAAAGCATCAGTCTTGCGAATTTCTCCGAGCAAGGTGATGCCATCCATTTTGGGCATCTTAAGATCCACAATCAACAAATCATACGCCTCAGGGCTACTTGCTTTGTTGCGCCACTTTTGCAGCGCGATCAAACCATTACAGGCTTGCTCAGCTTGGTAACCTTCTTTGGCCAATATTTTGCAGAGCACCAAACAAATTTCAGGCTCATCATCAACAACCAGTATCTTCGCATCGACTTTCATACCCATCCCCTCATAACAGAACCTCTTCATTTAAAACCAACTCGATGCTAAAAATACTGCCTTTGCCCTCAATCGAACTGACCTTCAATTTGCCACCATGGTCTTCAATAATACCATAACTAATAGACAACCCCAGCCCAGTGCCCTTGCCTACCGCTTTGGTGGTAAAAAACGGATCAAATATTTTGTCGACGTCCTGCGGGTCAATCCCGCTACCAGTATCTTTAATGTAAATCACAACCTTGTCATTGCATTGCCGGGTTGAAATGGTGAGTTGTTTAACGCTGGTATTTTCCATCGCATCCTTGGCATTAGAAATAATGTTAGTCAAAACCTGCTCCAGCTGAATATGATTGCAATTAACCGGCGGTAATTGTTCATCCAGTGCCAGAACAACCTCAATATCACGCAACCTCAATTGCTCACCCAGTAAAATAAAAGCCTCGTTGACGAGTTCATTTATGTCTTTGGGCGAGTGCTGTAAGTTGTTAGATTCACGACCGAATATCCTCAGATGATCAATGATAAACGTTGCCCGCTCAACTTGTTTGACGATAAGCTCCAGCACTTCTTTGGTTTCACCAAATTCGCCTTGTGCCACTTCGTCAATTTGCAAATCGGCATTCAAGGCAATAATGCCTAAGGGTTGATTCAGTTCGTGAGCGACCCCCGTGGCCATTTCGCCCACCGAAGCCAATTTGGCCGATTGTACCAATTGGCTTTGGGTATTAGCCAATTTTGACTGAGATTCGTTGAGATCTTCAACCATTTTATTAAAAGACAAAGCCAATTCGCCGATTTCATCTGCGTTACTGACCTCTATTTTGGTATCCAGTTCGCCCTCACCAACCTGTTTTGCGGCTTCTTTGAGATTGTCTATTGGTATTGAAATTGCCCGGGAAACAGCATTGCCGATAATAAGAGCCAACAATATCGCCAACCCGCTGGCGCCCCATAAAATACTGTTGCCCGTGGTTATGGCATCATTCACCTGCGCTTCCCTTTGTTTACGCTCTTCGTGCACTTGTGCAAGAGAGTTTTCAACATTTTTCAAAAACAACTTTTCGTTGTCCTCAAAATGCTCCTTCAATTCGATAACCTGACGACCTGATATGCCCTGCTTTTTCAACTTAATCAGTTTATCTGAGGTCAGCAGCAGCTGCTGCGTGGCCGCTTTAAGCCTAGTCAGCAAAATTTTCTCATCAGGAAAAAAATTCAGCACAAAACCTTGGTAACGCTTGATGGCATCATTAAGCAGCACACCTGCTGCGATTGCTTGTTGTTCTTCTTCTTCTCCATCTTCCTGTTGAGCGTCATCAGCTTGTTTATCAAGACTTGCAGCCGCATTTTCTGCAGTAATAAATCCGTATTCGCTGGTAGAAGAAACCAGTAGCATCCCAGCAAACCGTATATCATCAATGGCAACGATGATTGGAATTGATTGCGTGGTCAGTCGGTCAAACGCCAGCTTGACTTGCGGGGTTGTCATGCTGCCAACAAAACCCACCATCACCGAAGATACTGCCACCAAAAGATAAGCGGTCAGTAACTTGCTTCTAATCTTCATTCAATTATCACCCTCAATGCTGTGTTAAGACTCAATATAGCAATAACAATCAATTCAGTCGCACAACTTAAGCCCTGCCCCGACTAAATAGCTTAAATTGCCGATAAATCAACCTATATAGCATTTGTATGATATATATTTCATATATTAAGATATTATTGTATACAAAGAATTGTTATTGGTGTATCGTCTAAAAACTGCTCAGTACAATTAACAAATTCATAACTGTTCAGTAAATAAAAAAATACAAGCAGTCCAAAATCTTTATAAAGAGGCTGCCATAAATCTAACTGATGACTAGAAAATACAATTTGGAGGATAACTTTAATGACGATCCGAAATAAAACCACCGGCATGATACTGCTGGCTCTCGCTTCTTCGAGCGGTGTCGCCAACGCAGGCGCGATCTTAACCGACACCACTAAAACCCACAGTTTACTAGACGAAAAACAGCATCCTTCGCTGTTAACCCAACTCAGCAAAGGTAAATCGAGCCATATCTGTGGCACCGACGAAAACGAACAAGATTGGCATCATTTACAAAAACTCAATAAAAAACAGCTTCAAGACAAGTCCAGTTTTTCTAGCAAGCTGCTCAACCAATTAAAGAAAAAGAGCGAAACCATTGTGGCATCTGCCGTTGGTAATGGCGTTTCTGGTCGTTACTATATTCCGGTGGTTGTTCACGTTTATGGCAGCCGCTATAACTGTACTGGTAATGGTGGGGTCTGTTTGAGCGATGCCAAAATTATTGACGGCCTCAACAAAACTAACGAAGACTTTTTGGGCACCAACACCCAAGATGGCCCTATCGCCACAGAATTTCAGGCGATACGCCAAAACCTCAATGTAGAATTTGTACTGGCCAAAACAACGCCTAACGGCAGCCCCACAACAGGTATCGTTCGCCATACGGGTGAGCAGTCGGGTTACGGTAACGACACTGGCCACGATGGCCAAATTTCAGGCGATGCCTGGGACAACTTCAAATACATGAACGTCTACATCATGCAAGACTTGTATGCCGATGGCGGCACCACCAAATCAGGTGTTGCTTGGTATCCGCAAATGAGTATGAGTAAGGCAGGCCTT
>JABSOG010000246.1 GCA_013216025.1 Algicola sp.
ATCAAAATGCGCCTTAAAACACTGGCTGAAATAAGAATGCGCAGCAAAACCCACTTCACTGACAACTTGTGACGGTGCTATACCTTGTTGCAACAGTTCGGCCGCTTTTTTCAGGCGGTAGCTACGAATGGATTCAACCGGCGTAAGGTCCAGCAACGACTTCATTTTACGCGCCAATTGGCGCTTGCCCATGAATAGTGCACTGGCCATTTGGTCAACGTCTAAATCTTCCCTGTGGTAGTGCTCTGCCAAAAACGCATTAATGTTGTCGATAAAGTCTTGAGTGACGACGTTTAACGATGGCTCTATGGGCACTGAGTCTAGGTTGCTTTTAACATCGTCTATTTTTTTCGGCTCGGTAAACACCCGCCCAAACCGCTGGCGCAGCAAGTGACGAATCGCCAGCAGGTTGTCGATTCTAAATAACAACTCTTTGGCGTTAAAGGGCTTTTCGAGGTATTCATCGGCTTTTTCTGCCCAACCCCGCAAACGGCTTTGCACATCGCCTTTGGCGGTCAGTAAGACCACCGGAATGTGACTGGTCAGGGGGTTCTGTTTTAACTGTTTAAGCACCTCAAAACCGTTGATCCCCGGCATCATCAAATCGCTGATCACCAAATCGGGTAGCTGCGCTTTGGCCACAGCCAAACCGTTTTCGCCGTTGCTGGCCTTAAGGCAATGATAAGTCGCCTCAAGGGTATCGGTGAGTAAGGTGAGCATGTCGGCATTGTCGTCAATCAACAACAAAGTGGCTTTACTTGTGGCATGCTCAGCTGTAGGTTCTGACTCTTCGATTAGAGATTCTAGCCGCTCGGGTGCTGCTTCGTGGCGGTCGATTTCGATAAGCGTAGCGGTAGACAAACCACTGACCGTTGTCATTTTGGCATCAGAGGATTTGTCGATGGGCAGTGTAACGGTAAAGGTACTGCCGCTGCCCAAATCGCTGGATAAGGTGATGTTGCCTTGGTTGGTTTTGACCAAATCTTTGACCAGCGCCAGACCAATGCCCGCACCGGTAATGCTTTTGTCATGGGTTTCGTTGGCTCGGGTAAAGCGGTTGAACACTATTTTTTGATTGTCGGGGCTAATGCCGATGCCGCTGTCTTGTATAGCAATCACTACATCGGTTGAACTGACGCCCAGCGATACGCTGATTTGTCCGCCCGTTGGCGTGTATTTGATGGCATTGGAGATTAGGTTATTGAGGATCATTTCAAGCGAATCAAAGGTTAAACAAAGCACCACGTTGGGGCAGGGGGTTTGCTCAAGCGTTAGGTTTTTGTTGTGTAACAGGGGTTGAAACGAATGCAATACACTTTGCAGCGCTTCGCTTAACAAATAATAGTGACGTTCTTTGGCCATATTGGTGTCGAGTTTTGACAGTTCAAGTAGTTGATCGACCATGCGTAACAGTCGCTGTCCGTTGCGTTTCATCATGCCCACTTTGCGATAGAACTCGCCCGTGTCTTGATTGGGATGAATTGCATCCAGCGGGGTTAATATCAGTGTTAATGGGGTTTTGAATTCGTGTGATACATTGTCAAACATCTGCTGTTTTTGCGACAGCAATTGGTTGATGGTGGCGGTTCTTTGCTCGACGCGGTGTTCTAACGTTTGCGCTCGTTGCACTAGTGCTCTGGTGCGGTAGCGGTAAATGCCATAAATGGTGGTTAATGCGCAGATGACATAAAGCAGATAAGCCTGCCATGTTTCCCACCACCCCGGGGTGATTTTAATCTCGATAGACGTGCCTTGTTCGTTCCAATAACCGTTTGCGTTACTGGCCTTTACACGCAGGGTATAACTGCCCGAGGGCAGATTAGTGTAGGTTGCACGACGATTTTTGGCATCGGTTTTAATCCAATTGTGATCAATGCCCACCATTTGATAGGCATATTGAGATTTGTTCGGGGCGGTAAAGTCCAAAGCGGCAAACTCAAAAGTAATGGGCGATTGTTGATAGTTCAGCGTCAAACTGTCTAGGTGCTCAACCGACTTGGTCAGGGAAAATGGCGCTTTAGATTGGGCCACAGGCACCGGCTGGTTAAACAGAAATACTTCGCTAAAGGTCATTCGGGGCGGTTGCTGGTCGATTTTTATTTGCCCAGGATAAAAGCGGTTATAGCCATTGATGCCGCCAAAAAACAACTCGCCCGAGGGGCTTTTAAAATAGGCCCCGGCTTTAAATTCATTACTTTGCAGGCCGTGGCTGCGGTCAAAATTGGTGAAGGTTTCATCGCTGCTGTCAAATTTTGACAAACCTTGATTGGTACTGAGCCAAAGAAAACCTTGTTGGTCTTCTAATATGCTGTAAACGGCGTCGCTGGGCAGTCCGTGTTCTTCTCTGTAATGTGTAAACTCTCCGGTTTGTTGATTGAATTTGTTCAGGCCGCCGCCATAGGTGCCAACCCACAAGACGCCTTTGCTGTCTTGCGAAATCGTCATTACCGCGTCATTGCTCAAGCTTTTTGGGTCGCTTTTGTCGTGTCTGTAGTGGCTGAACTGCTCGGTTTGATAGTCAAAGCGATTGAGGCCACCGGTAAAAGTGCCTAGCCATAATACCCCGCTGGCATCTTCAAAAAAGGAGGTGACAATGTCACTACTCAGACTGTTTGGGTCGGCGGGGTCATTTCTAAACCGCTCAAAATCGTCGGTTTGGCGGTTGAGTCGGCTTAATCCGTCACCCCAGGCAGACACCCACAGATTGTTTTTGCTGTCTTCAAATATGGCCATGACACGATCGCTGCTGATACTGTTTTTGTTGTCGGGGTCGTGTCTGTAATGTTTAAAGCTGTTGTTCGATGGGTCTAATCTATTGAGACCGCCACGCTGGGTGCCTAGCCAAATGTATCCTTTTGAATCTTCAATAATTGACCAAACTCGGTTGTTACTTAAGCTGTTGGGGTTGTTAGGTTCAGTTTTAAAGTGCTCAAACTCTTTCGTTCCCTTAACTTGCTTGTTGAGCCCTCCGCCATCGGTACCAATCCAAAGGGTTTGTTGGCTATCGACTAATATCGGCAATACCGTATTGTGACTCAAACTGCGTGGGTTATTGGGATTACGTTTAAAATGACCAAACTGGTTGCGCCTGAAATCCACCTTGTTGAGACCGCCAGAATAGACGCCAATCCATAGCAAGCCCTGTGTGTCGGTGAGCAATGATAAGATGATATTACTGCTGATACTGTGTTTGTCGGCCAGTTGGTATTGGTGATGAGTAAACTGCCCGGTTTTGCTCTGTCGTTGGTACAAACCGACATCGGTACCGACCCAAAGTGTGCCCTGTTGGTCTTGGGCGATAGCCAAAATATTGGCCGAGTTTAAGCGTTTGATTTGAGCACTTGTCTCAGGCAGTGTGACAAATTGTTGCAAATCTTCATCAAACCAACCCAATCCATCATTTACAGTGCCTATCCACAACCGTCCCGCGCTGTCTTCAAACATAGATTCTGTATAAGACTTGACCAATAATTCGAATCGTTTACCGACAACATCATAGCGGTCTAATCCGCTTTTGGTTGCGATCAAGAGTCGGCCTTTGCTGTCGGTAGTCAGGGTATTCACTTTATTACCGCTGATGCTGTTTGATGAATCGGGTTGATGTTTGAAGTGCTCGAACCGATTTTGTTTGGCATCATAACGGTTTAATCCGTGGTTACTGGTGCCTATCCACATATCACCTTGCGTATCTTGGGTAATGCCAGTGACAACATCGCTGCTTAAACTGTGGGGATTGTTATCATCGTGATAAAACCGTTCAAAGCGTTGTGTTTTGGGGTCGTATCGATTGAGCCCACCGTCGAGGGTGCCGATCCACAACATATCATTGTGATCTTCATACAATGCCGTGACATAGTTGTTCGACAAAGTATTGTCGTCGTTGGGGTCGTGTTTGAAATGCTTGAACTGATAACCGTCATAACGGTTTAAACCATCACTGGTACCCAGCCATAAAAAGCCCTGTCGGTCTTGGATTATTCTCAAAACACTGTTTTGTGACAGGCCCTCTTCGATGCCCAAACGTTCAAAGTGTACTGCCGGTTCAGCTAGGGTTATGGTGCTGGTTAACAGCAATAGCAATAGGGTTAGAAGACGCATTGAGCTTTCATTTTTTTTGACTGTGCACGTAATATAAATCAAATCAGCGATAAATTGTAACTTTGCATCAAGCGGCTTTATGGCGTTAGAATAGCGACCAAAGCCGAAAACTGTAGAAAGGGCGAAAATCCATGCTATCAAAACAACAAATCCAGCAATATGTTGAACAGGGTTACACCGTATTGCATCAGGCAATCGTTCAAAAACAATTGGATGAGGTCAAAGCCCGAGCGGCCAAATTGGTAGACGACTTTGGTAAAGAAAGTGAATCCCACGTCTTTAGCACCAACGATAACAACCGCAGCGGCGATGATTATTTTCTCGATTCGGCAGAACAAATCCGCTGTTTCTTCGAAGAAGAAGCTTTTGACGAAGCGGGTAACTTGGTGCAAGACCGAAACCTGTGCATCAACAAAATCGGTCATGCCCTGCACGAACTAGACCCGGTTTTTGAACGGTTTAGTCATCAGCCGTTGTTAAAGCAAATCGCCTGTGATCTTGGCATTAAACAACCGCAACTTCGCCAGTCGATGTACATTTTTAAACAGCCCAACATTGGCGGCGTGGTTAACTGGCATCAAGACGCGACTTTCTTTTTTACCAAACCACATTCAGTCGTGACCTTTTGGTTTGCCATTGAAGACGCCACATTACAAAATGGCTGTTTGTGGGTAGAACCCGCAGGGCATTTGGGGCCGCTGCGCGAGCGTTTTAGTCTTGATGGCAAAAACACCAATATGGTCAAGCTGGATGACACCCCTTGGCCCACCGAAGATAGTGGTATTCCGGTAGAAGTAAAAGCGGGCAGTATCGTGGTTTTTCAGGGGCATTTACCCCATTACAGCGCGCCGAATCGCTCAGCCAAATCTCGCCAAGCCTTTACTTTGCATGTGACCGATGGGGTTTGTGATTATGCCAAAGATAATTGGTTGCAGGCTGATAAGTTGCCGTTACGGGGGTTTGATGGAGCGTGAGGTTAGCAACATAGAAAAACCTAATGCAACACAAAAAACAACCCCATACTGAGCACGGTCGTCAACAGGGTATTGCGAGTCCATAACGCCAGACCTGTTGCCACAACGGCGCAAACCAAATAAGGGTTGTCGACACTCAGCATTAACTGTTCTTCCCTGACAAACACAATCGGCGCAAAAATAGCGGTTAAAACAGCAGGTGCTGAATAGCTCAAAAATTGTTGGGCATTCTTACCTAATCGTACCGGCAAGCGAGGTTCTAAAAACAAATAGCGGCTGGCAAAAATCACCAAAGTCATCAAACCAATCATTAACCAAATCATGAGTCTGCTCCATTTTCTTCTTCGCCAGTGGCTTTTTCTTGGGTGACTTCTTCTTGAGTAACCTTTTCTTGGGTGAGCAGCGCGTAAAAGTACCCGCTAGTCATGCCCAGTAAGGCTGCAATCAGCAAGCCACCGCTGACTTGAAATAACTCAAAAACAACAGCGCTGACCAAACTCACCAACACACAAATCAAGGTAGAACGTTTTTTGATGGCGGGCACCACCAAAGCGATAAAAGTGGCAGCAATGGCAAAATCCAAACCCCAGTCGGCAATGTTTTCGATGTTTTGTCCGGCCACAATGCCTGCCAGCGAGGCGAGGTTCCAACTGATGTAAAAACTTAAACCGCCGCCAAGGGCGTGCCAGCGATCAAACTGATGTTGGTCACCCTGATTGGCGATGGCAAAGAGTTCGTCGGTCAGTAAAAAGCCCAACGTTGCCCGCCACTTGAAGGGCAAAGGGCTTATTTTGTTGCGCAGTGCCATCGAATACAACAAGTGCCTAGACGTGATTAACAGGGTCGTCAATATAATACTGCCCAATCCGACCCCCGCTTTGATCATGCCAAGCGCGACCAACTGGGCAGCGCCTGCAAAAACAAAAGCCGACATGGCCTGACTTTGCAGTGGATTGAGCCCGGCATCAACCGCAATCGAGCCAGCCAAAATACCCCAGGGGATCACCGCAATGGTTAACGGCAACACGGCCAAGGTGCCTTGCAAAAAGGCGCGTAATTTATCGTTTAAAGAGTCATGTTGCATTTGGGTCAGTGTGGTCATAAAGCGTCCTCAGAAAATCATCTGATATCAGCTTAATTGTAAGGAGGGTTTTAAGATTGTACAAAGTTGCTAGAGCACCAATCAATTTTATTTTAAACTGATATTTAGTATACTGCAGTTGGCTTCCAATCAGGGGAGTTAGTCAGTATTTATGGAGGTTGTATCTTGTCACGTTTTTTCAAATTTTTAATCTGTTTACTCGCCTGCACCCAACTTGCTCACGCCGATGAAGGCATTGATTGCCCGGCCACTGCATTATCGCTCGATAAAATTTATCAACATGTTGAGCAAATCGATCAGCAACGCAGGGCAATGTACAAAAACCATATCAGTGGCACCATGCTTGTTGACAATAGGCCTGCCCAGTTTAATGCCTTATATAAACAATGCCTTGTCGGCAAAGAGTATCAATTGCAAAAACTCACATCCGAGCAATTGCAGCGGTTATTTCGAGCCATATATAAAGTTGTTTTTTATGCTGCCAATGTAGAGGCGGCTGAACAATTGCTGCCGGTGTTAGCCGAAAAAATACGCCGGGGTGAAAAAGTCGAAGCGAATATTGACCGTTTGCATCGGGTTTATGTCAAAACCAGACAATTTGACCGGGCCAATGATTTGGAGCGCAAGTATCCAGAAATCGAATTTTCTGAAATACCAGCCATAGTAGATACCGCCACTGCCGGGCGCAGTATGTTCCAAGTACAGCCCGGTACTGACAAAGGACAGCAACAATTGGTACGCAAACCTTTTGCCTTTGCCAAAGGCGGACAGGTTATCGTGATCAGCACCCCAATTTGTAACCCATGCAAGCGGATGTTGACCTGGCTGCAAACTCAGCCCGAGTTAATGCAAGTCATGGCAGAACATTCAGTCTGGATGGCCTCGGTATCAGGCAATCTGTACTGGCAAGACATAGTGCAAACCAACATAGATTACGCCCCTATCGAAATGCGTTACGCTTACGCAAAAAGTGACTGGCCTGAAATTAAATATTGGGCAACACCGACTTTCTATTTTTATATGGATGGAAAATTGGTTAAA
This sequence comes from Algicola sp., assembly GCA_013216025.1. GTDB lineage: Bacteria > Pseudomonadota > Gammaproteobacteria > Enterobacterales > Alteromonadaceae > JABSOG01. The sequence continues at coordinate 7,216 of JABSOG010000246.1, forward strand.
CAAGTGTCGGGCTGGGGAAGAAAAGAAAATGGCGAAAAGCTCAAAGCCGGGCTTAAGTTGATTGGTTTGTTGCCTTCATGAACGAGATGAATGGTTTATTTTTATTCCTATAGTTCAAGTGCCTGCCGAATACTGTTTGGAGCAAAACGATCGATATCAATTTACTCACAGGAAATTATGTTTAATCAATATTTTGAAAATGAAGCCGTTAAAAGCGAATTCAGCAAAGAATTTGTTTCCCTTTGGTCTGGTTGGTTGGGTAAAGACCAATACCATAAACTGGACGAGGTGACACAAAGCGAATGGGTACGTTTCAATAACCTAATAAAGTTGCTTGCCAAAAACTGCCAAATAGCCTTGGTTGATTGTGACTCACAGACCGTTACCAAAGTCACTGATATACAAAACACACTGGCCAGTTACGAGGAGTCAATGAACAAAAAATCGTCTTTATTTTCTCAGTATATCTTCCCTGAACTGGGATGTGTTTTTACTGAGGAATGGGATTACACATACATTATCTGGCATAAGAATAATGGTGCGATAGAGGCCCTTGAACCATTCATAACCGCAGCTGGACTTTATCATTTTCGGTAGACATCGACGACAAATGGTCCATTTTCTTCGAAGTGAACATTCACCCCCCTTTGACACTTTTTGACAAATCCCCGACAAAATTAGACAAACCAACAACGGAAAAATACATTGTAGCCGCGCACAATAGCACCACTTACTGATGAGCACGGACAACAATATGAAAACGCGATTAATCGCAACCTTGGGCTTGTTTGCCTTATCGCCAATTGCCAGTGCGGTGGCCAATGAGCTTGATGCTAAAGATGAAACGAAAACTGTCGATATCGAAACCATTGCGATAGAAGGCAAACGTAACCAGCCTAATACTGAAGTCACTTTTGAGACCCAACAATTGTTGAATATTGCCGGGATTGATCACGATCCTCTCGGTGCGGTGTTTAGTATGCCGGGTGTGGTTTACGCTGGGGGCGATGATGGCGGAGAGCCTGCCATTCGGGGTTCGTCACCCGAAGATAACGCTTTTTATATCGATGATATGCCGGTCGGCTATATTTTCCATCTGTTCGGCGACAGCATCTTTAACGAAAACGTAGTTCGCGATTTTTCGTTACATCCGGCAGCCTTTGACAGCACCTACGGTAATGCCACCGGCGGTGTATTCGACGTTAAATTGCGAGACCCGCGTAATCAAGAGATCACAACCACAGCCGATTTTAGCTTGTTAAAAACCGGCGTGATGGTCGAAGGTGGCGTGACTGACGACCAGGCGTTTTACTTTTCTTATCGCCGCTCGCTTGTTCATTTGTTTTTGCCCGAGGGTGAAGAAGACGAAGGTTACACCATTTTCAAAGCCCCGGTGAGCGATGATTATCAAGGTAAATATCAATGGCTGATTGGTGACGATCAAAAACTGACATTCACTATTGCTGGTGCCTCCGATGAGGGCGGCATTAATATCTCTGCTGCATCAGAGCAGGGCCGAATTGACCCCGACACCATTGGTGATTTGAAGTTCAAAAGCCAATTCGACAGCCAAAGTTTGACATGGAATTACTTTGGCGAAGACCAGCAAGTGCTGCAAGTGGCCTTGTCTCATACCACCGAAAAAGAAAAAGAAGAACTTGGCGCGGGCCAGTTTATCAAGGTCAATGAAGAGCAATACAATCTACGCCTGAGCTATAAAGTCGATTGGTTAGATTCGCACCAATTGCGCATAGGGGCTGATTTAAAACAGACCGATGTCGACTATCAGTTTGATGCAATCCCTTATTACTGCACCGATCACGACCCTGACTGTCGGGCGCTAAAAGGTGACAGAATTCAAGACAAAGACACTCTGACAAACCGAGATATCGCCATTTATATTGATGATAATTGGGTGATAGACGACAGCTTTGAATTGGCACTGGGCCTGCGCGCCGAGCACAACGATTATACCAAGCAAAGCTTTGTTCATCCAAGGGCGACATTGAGCTGGTATCCAACTGCGCAGCTAACACTGCGCACCAAAGCGGGCACTTATAGCCGCTTTCCAGACGTCGAAACCGTACTGAAAAAAATCGGCAACCCCGATCTTCGCTCGCCTAAAGCCACCCATTATTCAGTTGGGCTAGAATATGATTTCAATCAAGACTGGCAAACCTCTGTTGATGTTTATCACAAAAACCTGGGTGAGTTGCCTTTGTCAATTGAAGAAGGGCAAGCCAATGCCAACCTGCGTTACAGCGACGATTTGTCGGGCACCGCAAAGGGCGTAGAGTGGGTTGTACGGCGTTCGCTAAAAGATGGCTGGTACGGCTGGGCAAGTGTGAGTTGGTCAAAAAGCGACAGAACCGACGACATCACCAATGTGACAACCGAGTACTATCTCGACACGCCGCTGTTGGCAAACGTTGTCGCCAATTACAAACTCAATGACCGCTGGGACTTTGGCCTGCGCTTTACTCTGCGAAGTGGCGCCAAATACACCCCAATCACAGGGCTGCGAAACAACCCAGACCACGAAGGTAGCTTTTTGGCGAACTACGGCGAGCTGAATTCAAAAACATTGCCGGCTTACCACCGCTTAGACTTGCAAGCCAACTACAGCACCACACTGTGGGGATATGATGCCAAGTTTACTTTTGCCACCATCAACACATTGGCGAGCAAAAACATCTCGGGTTATTACTTTGCACCGGATGGTGAAGAAACCCTCACCGACTACACCATTGAAGGCGAAAAGGGCATGGGTATATTTCCTTCGATTGGCTTGAAAGTTACATTTTAATAAATCTGCTGCGCATCTTTATAAAGGCCACTTTGTGGCAAAGAATGGGG
>JABSOG010000247.1 GCA_013216025.1 Algicola sp.
TGGTAAACGACTGCGCCCCACAGAAGTGATCAGAGAATACCGCAAAACCATCATCGACGAACTCGACCTAATGCGAGAAGCGGCCAATGGCATTCAGCTAAAACGCAATTTCGAAGGCTCAGACTCCCTTTATGTGCCCAAGGTTTACTCCGATCATTGTCAACACAATGTTTTGGTGATGGAACGTATTTATGGCATACCGGTGTCTGATATCGCCGCCCTTGAAGCACAAAATACCAACATGAAACTACTGGCCGAGCGGGGCGTTGAAGTGTTTTTTACCCAGGTCTTTAGAGACAGCTTTTTTCATGCCGACATGCATCCGGGTAACGTGTTTGTCTCATATGAAACCCCGCAAAACCCCAAATACATCGGCATAGATTGCGGTATTGTCGGTACACTTAACCGCGAAGACAAACGTTATCTTGCCGACAATTTTATCGCCTTTTTTAATCGCGATTACCGCAAGGTCGCCGAGTTACACGTCGATTCGGGCTGGGTACCACCGGGCACCAATGTCGAAGAATTTGAATTTGCCATTCGCACCGTCTGCGAGCCAATTTTTGAAAAACCACTGGCCGAGATCTCTTTTGGTGCGGTGCTGGTGAACCTGTTTAATACCGCTCGGCGCTTTGATATGGAAGTGCAGCCGCAATTGGTCTTGCTGCAAAAGACCTTGCTTTATGTAGAAGGGTTGGGCCGACAGTTGTATCCGCAGCTAGATTTATGGAAAACCGCCAAACCGTTTTTAGAAAACTGGGTTAAGCAACAAGTGGGTCCCAAAGCGGTATTGGGCAACCTCAAAGACAACCTGCCATTTTGGGGAGAGAAACTGCCGTTGATCCCCGATTTGGTATATGACTATTTACAATCGGGTCGCGAAAATCATCGATTGCAAATTCACTCGACCGGTAAACTGCAAAAAAACCAACATAATGGTTTTGTTGGCATCGGCCTGTTCATTTGCGGCTCGACCCTGATCGTCTGCTCGGCGCTGTTGTACATTAATCAAGACACCAGTGCCAGTGTAATAACTGCCCTTGGCGGCCTGCTAGGCTGGACTTTGGGCTTCAAAAAATTGAATAAATAAAGAAGAGGAAACAACCATGCCAGTGATCACCATTCAACAAACTGACGACAAGACCGACGAGCAAAAAGCCGAACTAGTTAAACGCGTCACCGAAGCCGTAGCCGACGTATATGGCGCAAAACCCGGCTCAGTGATGGTTTTCTTCAACGAATATAGCGACACGCAATGGGGCAAAGAGGGTTTGCTGGCTTGTAATCGTCCCAAAAAATAGACTGACTTCCCTGTAGGGTGCGCCGTGCGCACCACTATTTTGTTAAACCTATTTCAGAACAAACAAAGGCAAAGCAGCAATGATAGATTTACGCAGTGATACCGTAACCAAACCCTGTGCAACCATGCGCAAGGTGATGTTTGAGGCCGAGGTGGGTGACGATGTCACTGGCGACGACCCAACGATTAACGAACTGGAACGCTACACTGCCGAGCTATTGGGCTTCGAGGCTGCCATGTTCGCCCCCAGCGGCGTGCAGGCCAATTTGGTGGCGTTGCTAAGCCATTGTCAGCGCGGCGATGAATATATCGTCGGACAAACGGCTCACACCTATTTGTTCGAAGGTGGCGGCGCAGCAGTACTTGGCAGCATTGTCCCCCAGCCACTCGACCAAGAAGTCGATGGCACGCTAGATTTAAACAAAGTCAAAAGCCTAATCAAACCAGACGATTACCATTTTGCTCAGACCCGTTTGTTATGCCTCGAAAATACCACTTGGGGCAAGGTGCTGCCAATGCAGTATCTGGTCGATGCCAGAGCGTTTTGTAACGAAAATAAACTGAAATTACACCTTGATGGCGCAAGAATCTTCAACGCCTCAGTTGCCATGAATATAGAGCCTAGAGAAATAGCCAAACACTTCGACTCAGTGTCTTGCTGTCTTTCAAAAGGACTTGGCGCACCCGTAGGCTCAGTATTGGTTGGTTCAAAAGCACTCATCAAAGACGCGCGGCGCTGGCGAAAAATGCTCGGCGGCGGGATGAGACAAGCGGGTATAGTCGCTGCTGGTGGATTGTATGCACTCAAAAACAACGTCGAACGCTTGGCTGATGACCATGCCAATGCCCGCACGCTGGCGAATAAACTGTCAGACATCGAAGGGCTAAATGTCGACTTCGATAGGCTGCAAACTAATATGGTGTTTGCGACAGTGAAACCGGGGCAGGGGCCAAAGCTGGCAGCCTTTTTGAAAGAGCGTGATATTATTGTTTACCCCGGCGACGAGTTTCGCCTGGTGACGCATCTTGATATTTCTACTGATGATTTGGAGAGCGTTGCTAAGGCTTTTGGGGAGTTTGATTATTCCTGATTAGGTGTGAAATATTGATTTCTACGTAGGGTGGGCTCGCTTTTTTTGTCCACGCATAACTTGATGATAACTCAACCTATCGCGTGGGCAGAAAAGATTGCCCACCTTACAAACTCTCTCTCCCAGCAGCCCTACTTCAACCAAGCATAACTAAACTTCATAAACACCGTTTTGGCATTTTTGGTCAAATCATTAATCTCATCGTCGGCATAAGCGCTGTCTGAATACCCAACAAAGAATAACGTTTGTGGATTGATTTTGTACGAGTACAACAACTGGGTTGAAAAGCTGCGGTTTTGCTCTGTTACGTCATTGATGTAATTGGCTTGGTTGCGGTCTACGTCTGAGTAGATGATGGCCAAACGCAAGAAGCTGCGCACTGAGAATTGATAGGTTAAACGGGTGTCGAGCAGTTTGGCGGTAAACACTTCTTCACCGTCTGCTTCGAGCTTTTTGTAGGTCATGTTGGTGCGAAAGGTGATGTGTTTGGTGGGATTCCAGGTGAGTCCCGGGCGAATGAAGGTTGCGGTGCCCAAACGGTTGTTGGCGTAATCGATTTCGTCGCCGTAATCTAGCGAGCTAGATATCGACAAGTTGGGCAAAATATTGATTCGCGCAAAAGAGTCGTATCGGGTTTCGTGATACAAAGGCGCATTGCCGGTGACCGCAAGTTGATATTCTTTGATGCGACTGCCGACATTGTCTCTGTCTGTTATGGCAAAGTGGATAAAAGACTGACGTATGCCGTCGACGTTAAACCACAGCTGAGCTTCTTTTTCTAGCAATTCGCCATTGGCGTTGTGAGTGATGTCCCAGTCACCACCAAATCGAGCGCGGGTCCACCATTCACCCTTTTCGCCACGAAAGAGGCGGTTGCCGCCAATCACAAATTTGTTCCAGTCGGTGGTGTTGCCAAACGCCATGTCGGCGCGGAAGTCTTCGCCAAAAGCGGTGTAAGAGGCGGCAAAATCCCAATCACGTTCTTCGTGCATATATCGTAACATCACTGCACTATCTGAAAACTCGCCGTCTTTGTCGAGTCTTAAGGCCTGTTCGTTAAAGGCGCAGTCGGTTATTTCGCATTGGTCATTCTCTTCTTCGTCGATAAAATCTTTGTACAAATCGATTGGATATTCGGTTTGTGAATACATTGCCTGACCAATAAAAGTGTCGTTTTCGGTGATTTTGTATTTAACATCAAAGCTGTTGACGTAGTTGTGGTAGTCGTCGTTGCTACGCAGCGTGGCTATCCAGCCCATCGACAATGCTTCGGTCGGGTCGTAACGGTAGCGTACAACGGCGTTTTGGCTTTCGTCGTCCATAAAGGCGAGTGAGGAGCCAAAGTTGCCCGGTACAAATATGCTGGTGGATACATCGTTGGCGGCAAACAGGCCAAATGAATGTTCTTTGATGCGTCCGGTTAACTTGGCACCGTAATCTGGGGCGTTGATGTTACGGGTATAAACCAGATTATAGGGGGTGGCAAAATAGTCGATGTTGTCGAGGAAAAATGCCCTTTTTTCCTGAAAAAACAAGGCGAAGGTGTTGTTGATGCTCAGTTGCCCGGCATCGGCTTCGATTTGTGAAAAGTCTGGGTTGAAAGTGGCATTTAACGAGATATCCGGGGTAATGCCCCATTTTATGTCAAGGCCAATATCGGCATTGGTGTCTCTTTCCCAGTCGGTGACTGGTGTTGCCCAGATGTCACGGCTTTCGGAGGCCCCGACTGTTAATGAGGGCACAATTGCGAGGTTTTTGCCTTGTTTGGCACCGGCAAAACCCGTCAGAGGCCCCATTTGGCAGACCCAGCAGTTGTTGTTGGGGTCGATGGTCATGTTCGAAATACGCTGGCGGTTTTCTCTGGGATAAAAACGCACCAGTTCGACGGCCCAGTTTTGCTTGTCGAGTTGGTCGTTAAAGTTGAGTATTCGCAGCGGCAGGGCCATTTCGACCACGTAACCTTCATCGGTGATCTGACCGGCTGAGTCCCAAATTGCATCCCAGGCGCTACTTTCGCGTCCGGTTACCGCATTTTCGATGGAGTCGACCTGCACACCCAGCGCGTTAACCCAAAACTGGTAGGCCAGTTTATGATCGCCATAAGTGTCGAGTTTGATGCCAATCATGTCATCATTAAAGACATCGTATGAATCGCGGTCGCGTAAAAAGGCGCGGATTTTGGCCGGGTCGGGATCTTGGGCTTTAAACCCTATGTACAGGGTTTCGCCATCTTCGAATAAATAAGCCGTGGTTTTTACACTGGCGGGCTGGTTTTCTTCGGGGAAGGTGATGTTGCTCATGTTGACCACCACTGCCTTGTCCCACATCGGTTCAGACAATTTGGCATCAACTTTGATATTAGCGTTGGCAATTCGGGGGATGTTAATGGTTGGCGCATCGGCCAAAACCCGAGTTGAAAACAGTAGCGCTATAATTGAAGCGCTACATAACAGAGCAAAAACCAAGGCTTGTTTCGCCCATCTATTTACAAACCAATCCATATAATATTCCCGTTATTTGTCAGATGACTTAATGGGCGCCATTATAGCTGACTTTATCTGTGGGGTCGTTACATTGTGAGACATATGACTACAATATTGGGCTACGAATCGTGTCCGAACGGCATATACTGCTCAGTGTTAGATAACCCCCCTTTTTTGGCTGTTTTGCCTAGGGAAATAAACGGAATTTAACAACGTTGTTTATGCGTAGACAAGGACGTCACCCATTGTTTTCATCTGGTTTAGTGCCGTCATCTTACTGTCATCAATCGATGATACTTTGTTGGTAAATTTGCAACATTTGATTCACAGATTGGATTTGTGTTATGGCTGAGTCTTTATGCGGCATTACTGAATGGTTGTGCTGATACAAACGGACACAATTTAATACACGAAGTGCGTATTAATTGAGTTTGAACTCTATATACTCTGTTCTTGTAGATAGCTTAGCCGTGTTGACACACTACCTGGCACGGCTTTTTGGGATAGAATGGAACTTGATAACGTTTTGTACTCGTCGGTATGGATACCGCCCTATTTTTACTTCTTGTTTACCTTTCTTTTGCCCCCTTTTTTATAATTATTCAATCAACCTTTCTTGATGGCCTTTAACGCGAAACCTCAATGCTCTTATTCTGAATCAATTCAATCGCATAACCATCTGGGTCGTGAACAAAAGCAATCACGGTTTTGCCGCCTTTAACCGGGCCGGGTTCTCTTTTAATCGTCACGCCTTGTTCGCGCATTACATCGCAAGTTTGGTAAATGTCGTCGACTTCTATCGCCAAGTGGCCAAAAGCATTGCCTTTTTCGTATTCGCTGGTATCCCAGTTGTAGGTGAGTTCGAGCACGGTGTTATCGGTTTCATCGCCGTAGCCAACAAATGCCAAAGTGTATTTGTAGGCTTCGTTGTCTGACTGGCGCAGCAGTTTCATGCCCAAAATTTCGGTGTAAAATTTGATGGCTTTTTCGAGGTTGGCCACTCTTAACATGGTGTGTAAAAATTTCATTACGCTTCCGTCGGTTTTTATGAATTCGGTTTCTTTATAACATAAAAATTGACAGACGCCCCGTAGAACGTGGATTTATCCGCGCGGGGCCAAAAGGGGTTTGACAATAAACGAAATAACCCGGCTACCTTACTTGGCCGGGCTATCATCATTGAGCAATACTACAAACGGTTAATCGAGAGTAACAAGCAACTCCCCATTGCTGATGCCGCCGCTTCTGCCACGAATAGAGATATACCAAGTACCTGCTGCAGGGCTGTTCTTACTAACCTGATTGCCGACGGTGTCTCTTACATCATAAGAGCGAGCACTGCCTTCACTGCCTTCGTTTAGCATCAACATTGCTGTGCCGCCATTTTTGTCAAGCGTTGCGGTTATGCTGGTGGTGCCTGCGGGTACTTCTATTGCAAAGTGCTGGTATTGTCCATCGGCAACATTCACTGCAAAACTCTGTTGGTCAGGGTTGTTACCCGTGCCACCATCGTCGCTGACGATCTCTACCGTATAGTCTTCAATTTCGCCGTCAAACCCGCCCGTTGCACTGACATTGCTATAAGCCATGGCAATGCGCATGCGGGTGACTGTGCCAATGGCAGATGCGGGGATTGTTACGTTACCACTGGTGCTTTGTTGGTTGTCGGCGCTGTAAACCAGTTCGTCGGCGTCAAACGTTTTGCTATTGTCAAAATCGATCCAAACGCGCCAATCTTCGTCATAACTGGTGTTAGACGTTAAAGTAACGGCGGCGTTATTGGCCAGTTGTATGGCCGTTTGATTCGAATAATCACCATAACCATTGTCGTCTCCGCTGGTATTAGTGATACCCGCAATCGTCACACTTTGAATATGCTCCCAATTTGTATTTGGGGTGGGTGAGGGCGCTTCATAGTCACCAGAGCCAGAACCATCGTAAGTATCAACATGACAAACTTTATTACCATCATAAATGTCGTCAACAAAGTCATCGAAGTCATCGCCATAGGTGGCTTCTAAATTGTCGAGTTCGGTTGACCATGCCGACCAGTTGCCTGAGCGAGAATGGCTGAGCAGGGTATCCATGGCACCGGGCTTTTCTTGCAAAAAGTAACATAGTGCGATGTTGCCGCCATCGTAAAGTAAGTCAAAAAAGCCGGTGTTATAGTCATCTTTGGTGAGCGAAAATATGGTTTTTAACGAAAAGTCTCTGCCGTAATACGAAATACTTTCGATGGCAAAACTTGATGCACTGCCCCAATGCAGGTGTTGCATATACTCAGCTACGCCTTCGGTCCACCATGCGGCTTTGTCAGTGGCGTGGTAATCGCCGTCTTTATTAAAACGGCCATCCAGATAATGGCTGTATTCATGACTTTGGTTTGTAACGTTGCCGCTATCGAGTAAATAAGAATAAACCTCGCCATTGCTGTTGGCATCACCGGGGTCTTGCTCAATGTAAATACCGTATGAACCTGAGCTGATGCCCACGTCTAAAAAGCTGTCTCGGTCTTTATAGATAAATAGGTCTCGGTGATTATTGTTATCACCAACAACTGGCACAGAGCCAAAGCGTTCAGCAAACAATACTTCGACCTCAGATAAACTTTGACAGATGTCAGCCCCGTCAACGGTCGATTCTGCGTAGAGGGTTGTTTCGCTGTTACAGCTGTGTTGATTGCCCAGCTTAGACGTATCGTAGAACGAATTATCGACAGCCAATGATGAAAACGAAGCGGTAATACCCGCCAGCAATAATGTTTGTTTGATAGTGATAGATTTCATGTTTCTTCCTCCAGTTTTCCCGTTCATAGACAGGGAATTGATTATTATTCAGCGTGTTTTATATTGCGTGCAAAAACACGACATTAGGTTTATCAGAACTGGGATCAATTTGGCAATTATCTGCTTATAACGTTTTATCATGTGGGGCGTTAATGACGCGAGAGCTGAGGATGAAAGTTGAAATTCCTGCTGAAATCATCTCGGTATTTCAAGGTGATAGCAGAATATTCGGGTTTGATGTTAAATGATTTTTGTTAAATAAAGGCTTTACTATCAAGTAGATGATAAATGATTATCGAATAAAACGGCTTTGACCGCTTTATATAGACCCACATCGTGGCAACAAGGTTATTGATTAGCCACCTTGCGTCCACTCATCCTGACCCTTATCACAGTATCAGTCAGGCTGAGTTTTTGACTTTTATTTTTAAAAAGTTAAAAACGGGAGTCAGTTTTGTTTGCTTAAACCGTTGTGCTGACTCCCCTTTTTTTTCTTGCCTAAGGCTCGAAGGCACCTCTAGGATGGCAAGTGATCTTGTTAGATGTGTGACAAAAACCGCTGTACCACTTAGCGCATTCAAAGTCATTGACTGATTTACACTCAATGCATATTGAATCACATACAGTAGCTGGTGGTACAGCCCATGCGCTTGCAGACATGCCTACTATTAAAGCAAACAACGATTTTTTCAATTTGTTTTTCATATTTCTTCCTAAATTTTTAGTTTTTTTTATAAACGGAATTACCGTTGATTAGAGCGTGCTGAACTTTTGAACTGCATAGGGAGTTTGGTACAATTGAATTCACTTAAACACAACAATACTAATACCCCATACGAGACTTATGTTAACAGATACCCAACGGGAAAAGCCATGAAAATTGATGCTACACGGTGGAAGAACGTATAAAAACCTGAGTATTACCAAATGCTTGCAGATATTTTCTACAGATTTAGGACTGGTGTTACTTGGCTCGGATTGCGTTGTAATACCCTTAGGGCCTGTTTATCTTTGGAGTTGATTTTTGCAGCAGTTTGTTTGCGCTTTATACAAGGCAGAGGTTGTGCAGTGTAGTTATTCTACATAAGCAACCGATAACGCAGTAGAAAGTGCAAACAAACGCTGCCCTTCGGGTTCGTTTCAAAGCGTTTTACTCTTTGTTGCCCGTTATTCACTTAGATGACTAGGTATCATAACGACCGCCGCGATTAAAACGCTTTGAACTCGAACAAAATTTCAACTCGAAAGATAAACAGGCCCTAGTATCAGCTTCAAAGTAACTAAATTAGAGGCTCTGTTCAGAGCCGAGTTCGAAGACTTCATGCACAATACCCGACGGATCTTTAAATGCCAAGTAACGACCCCAGGGCTGATCATTGGGCTCTTCATCAAGAAATTCGACGCCTTGCGACTTCATCTGTGCAATTTTTTCATCGAGATTTTTGGTTGAAAATATTAGTGTCGAATTGGCATCATCGGCGTGCTCGCTGGCGACTGCCGGTCCTTCACCTTGAAACATCGCGATGGGGTGGTCGCCCAAGGTAAAGTAAATGCGACCGGGATATTCAGACTGGATTGTTAATCCTAATACGTCGACGTAAAACTGCTTTGAAACAGCCAAATCGGCCACCACTAACATTGTTGATACTTTTTCCACTTTTATTCTATCCTCCAGTTGTCGATTCTTTGTTGCTGTGTCGTAGCGCACACCAAGCCGATTTTGGCTTTGCGTGCGCATCGAGTGAATGGGTTTAGTCTACTTTATTTAGCAGCCAAATATACCGCAAAAGACATCACCGGCACCGCCGAGTACACTGCCTATGACATCACCTGTTGCGTTCAAAACATTGCCTGCTGCATCAACCGCTTGACCTGCCGCATTAAACACAAATTGGGCTTCGTTGCGTAGCCCTATCACTGCCAAACCCTCTGTCATCAGCGTCGACAACATTGCTAATCCTGTTTTATTGGCTACAACCCGTCCAATAGCGTCGGCGACCGCTATGGTTAGGTCTTGATTGGCTTGGGCGGTGTTGTAATACCCTTCGTAAGGATTGATGGGCGTATAAACAACATCTACATGTTCACCCATGACGGTCATTTCAACGTTAATTTTTACTTGCCCGAGTAATTCTTGGCTGATGTAAATTTCTTCTATGTCATAGGCACCGTTGAGCGCATAACCCGACAATCCTGTAAAATCGACAGTGCTGATAATATCCGTAAGCATATTATCCAATCCATTGAGTTCGATATTTGCCTTGCCATGAGAACCTTCTTCATTGCCTTCCCATTCGCCGGATATATCGGCAGTGCTTAAGAATTGACCTTTGTCGAATTTAACTTTTCCGCCTGTTGGGGAACCACCAACAACACTCACTTGCAAAAAGTTGAATCCGCCATT
>JABSOG010000248.1 GCA_013216025.1 Algicola sp.
AGGTGTTGGGGCTTAAGCAGGTGGGTATCACCGACAACTACTTTGAGTTGGGTGGTCACTCTTTATTATTGTTGCCACTGATGTCGAAAGTCGCTGAGCAGGGTTATCAACTGAACATCAATGAAGTGTACCAATCAGCAACGCTGGGTGACATGGCAACCACGCTCAAGATTAAAGCCGAAGAGGATAACTTCGCACCAGCAAACCTGATCACCGATTCTGATGAGGTCATTACACCGCAAATGTTACCTTTGGTGTCTTTAACCCAAAGTGATATTGACTTGATTGTCGCAAAAATACCCGGTGGCAGGCGCAATATTCAGGATATTTATGCACTGGCACCGTTGCAAGAAGGCGTGCTTTACATTCACCAAATGACCCAAGGGCGTGATCCTTATTTATTAAATTCAGTGTTGGAGTGTGACGACAGCGGCACTTTGGACAAGCTTCTACAAGCACTGAAGGTCATTATTGCCCGTCATGATGTCCTTAGAACTGCTGTGATATCTCAGGGTGTTTCTAATGTCGCGCAGGTGGTTGTCAAAAAAGCAGAGTTGCCGGTTGAGCATCTTACCTTCGAACCTCTTACCTTAGGGGCGGAAACCAGCGTCAAGCAAGCATTTTATGACCATGTTGAATGTGGTGAACATCGAATAAACCTCGAAAGTGCACCACTGATGAAGGTCCAAATAGCCCATGACAAATCCCCAGACAAAGGCAAGAGCAAAGGCAAGGGCAAATATTTTGTGATGCTCCATTTTCATCACCTGGTGGCCGATCATATATCCAATGAAGTGTTGATTGATGAAATGATAACGGCTATGCGTGGTGGTGCCATCAAAGCCAATGCGTCTGCATTGTATCGAGAGTTTGTCTTCAGGGCGCAGCAAAACCTGTTAACGCAGGATGTAGCCCAGTTCTTTAGTCGTCAACTGGCCGATATCGAAACGCCGACCTTGCCCTTTGGTTTATCAAATACTACTGGTAATGGTGCAAATATAAATGAAATAACGGCTCAGATTGAGCCCGATGTCTCGTTGCGAATTCGCAATGTCATGCGACCCAGAAAATCCAGTCCTGCGGTATTTTTTCACGCCGTTTGGGCGATTATTCTACGGGCGTTGTCACAAGAGAATAATGTTGTATTTGGTACTGTATTGACGGGGCGGATGTCAGGTGTTCAAGGCATAGAGCATGCACTGGGTATGATGATAAATACGTTGCCAGTGCGGATGTCGATGGCGGATGTTGATGCCAACACCTTGATTGAAGCGGTTGATCAGATCTTAAAAGCGGTGATCCCGTTTGAGCAGGTTTCTTTGGCGCAGGCGCAAAGTTACAGTAGCGTACAAAGAGGGGTACCCTTATTTAGTGCGACCCTTAATTATCGGCATTCACCTAAGCTGGATGATGCTGACTTGACGCAACTCAATGAGGGTGCTGATTTTGGTCAAGGGCTAACCTTAATCTCCTCGAATGAGCGAACAAACTATCCGTGCGCGCTGTCAGTGAACGATTTTGGTGGTGCACATGGTTTTTCTTTTGACTTGCAACTGCAAAACAGTGTCAACATTGAGCGTGTTGTTGGTTATATTCAGGTCGCGGTTCAAAGCCTGTTAAGCGCACTTGAAAATGGGGGTCAGCAACCGATAGACACCATCAGTATACTGCCATCCTCTGAGCAAAATTACTTGGTCAGTGGTATCAATGATACCACTGCGGATTATCCCAAAGACCAAACGATCCACCTGTTATTTGAAGCTCAGGCAGCCAATAACCCAGACAATGTCGCGGTGTTGTTTGAAGACAATCAACTGACCTATAAACAACTCAATGAAAAAGCCAATCAGCTGGCACACCTTTTAAAGCAGCATCACGATATCAAACCAGACACTTTGGTTGGTCTTTGCGCCGAGCGCTCACTGGAAATGGTGATTGGCGTGATGGCTATCTTAAAAGCCGGTGGGGCCTATGTGCCACTGGACCCGGCTTACCCCCAGGAGCGTTTGGGTTATATGCTCGAAGATGCGCACCTCAAAGTGGTGTTAAGCCAATCAGGGGTGCAGGATGTATTGCCAAGCTTCAACGGCACTGTGTTGTTAATGGATGGGTTGAGTGAGACAACGCCCCAGACAGAAAGCCATTTGTGCGCCGGGTTTGATACTAGAAACCTTATCGATACTGGTGTAACGGCATCAAATCTTGCCTATGTGATTTACACTTCGGGGTCGACGGGCAAGCCCAAGGGCGTGTTAATCGAGCATGGCAATACCGTGTCGATGTTAAATTGGGCGCTTGACGAATATTCAAAAGACCAACTGGCTGTGATATTGGCGTCAACCTCACTGAACTTTGATTTGTCGGTATATGAGCTGTTTTTGCCATTAAGTGCAGGTACCAGCCTTAGGGTTGTGATGAACGTATTAGATTTGTCCTCAAGTGAGCATGTGTCTGATGTAACCCTCATCAACACAGTACCCTCGGCGATGGATGGTTTGTTAAAAGTCGGTGCTATTCCTGAGGCGGTGCAAGTGATCAATCTGGCCGGTGAGGCACTGCCAAATGCGTTACTCAATGGTATTTTAGATGCACATCCAGATATCGTAGTTTGTAATCTTTATGGGCCATCTGAAGATACCACCTACTCGACCTACAGCCGATTTGTACAAAAATGTCAAGATGCCCCCCATATTGGCAGGGTATTGCCCAACAGTATTGGTTTGATACTGGATGGCGATCAAAAACTGGTTCCTTATGGTGTGTCAGGCGAGTTATACCTTGGTGGTGATGGCGTATCAAGAGGTTATTTGAATCTGCCAGACTTAACTGCGCAGCAATATATTACCAATCCATTGTTTGTCGACGGACAACCCCAAACGGCCAAACGTTTATATCGTACCGGGGATATTGTGCGGTATTTGCCTGATGGTAATATCGCCTATTTGGGACGGGCAGATCATCAAGTCAAGATACGTGGTTTTAGAATAGAGCTTGGCGATATAGAGCATCATCTTGGCGGATTGGCATTAGTCGATTCAGCGTTGGTACTGGCCCAAGAAGCAGCCGGGTCGATGCAGTTGGTGGGTTATGTCAAGCCGACAGAAGCGCTCGATAACGAAGGTATACCTAAATACATTACTTCGCTAAAAGAATCATTAGCTCAGACTTTGCCTGTGCATATGGTGCCAGGCATCATTATGGTACTGGATGAATGGCCGTTAACGCCCAATGGCAAGATAGACAGAAAAGCGTTACCGGCACCGGATGCAGCCCGATTGCAAAATGAATATGTGGCGCCTTTAAATGAGACTGAGCAGGCGCTGGTTGAGATCTGGGGCGCATTGATGGATTTGGCACCAGAGTCTATTAGTACCACGGCCAACTTTTTTGAACTGGGTGGGCATTCGTTGCTGATCATGAGGTTGGTGACGCAAATACAACAGCAGTTTGATTTGGCGGAGCTTTCTCATACCAGCATTCTTGAAGCGCAAACCATCCATCAACAGGCGATAGAGATCAATTATTTATTAAGTGCTCGACTGGACAGTCAAGCGACAGAAGATTATGAAGAGGAGGAGTGGTGAGCATGCTTCAAGATAAATTATCAAATGCGCAACTAAAACAGTTTCTTATCGATGCGAAAAGTCGTGATATTCATTTTACTCTGGTAGATGGACGCCTTAAATCTCAAGCGGCACAAGGCGCAATAACCCCTGCTGACAGGCAGGTCGTAAAATCTCATAAAGATGAGATCATGGAGATACTCGCTGCGACATCTTTTGTGGCTAAAGAAAAAATTCAGGTTCGTCCTGATGGCGATAATTCGCTGTCTTTTGCCCAGCAGCGTCTGTGGTTCGTCGACAGCCTGCAAGGGGGCTCAGCGCAATACAACATGCCCATGGTTTTTGACGTAAAAGGTCAGCTCAATACTGAGTTGATGACTAAAGTGTTCAATACCATCCTTGAGCGCCACGAAGTGCTTAGAACGGTCTATGTAGATGATGAAGGTGAGACCCGCTTACAAATAACCGATATGGTTGATGCTGCTTTTGAGATCACAGTAGAAGATTTGAGCCACCTTCAAGGGGAGGCACTGACTAGTGAAGTCAACACACTCGTTGAAGCGGGCATCGTTGGGCTGTTTAATCTGTCATCAGATTTAATGCTGCGAGTGACTTACGTTAAAAAGAGCAATGATACCGGGGTGCTGATTTTCAATATGCACCACATAGCCTCAGACGGCTGGTCGATGCAGGTACTGACAAAAGAGTTCTTCGCACTGTATTCTGCCTACAATACCGGGCAGGACAGTCCTTTGCCACCACTTGCCATTCAATATGCAGATTATGCCCACTGGCAGCGTGAATACCTGTCAGGTGAGATGCTTCAATCGCAATTGAGCTACTGGGAGAAGCAACTTGATGAGCTGCCTGCGGTGCACAGTTTGCCGCTCGATTTTGAACGACCTAAGGTAAAAAAGCATAAAGGCGCGATGGTCACCGGGACGTTACCCGCAAGCACAGCCAAATCGCTGCTTGATATGGCCAAAGCACATCAACTTACTCCATTTATGCTGCTCCATGGTGCGCTGAGTTTGTTGTTGTCTCGTCACAGCAACAGCCACGATATTGTCATCGGCACGCCAGTGGCCAATCGCCTTCAAGCTGAACTTGAGCCTTTGATAGGGTTCTTTGTTAATACACTGGTATTGAGAGTCGACACCCGTCACGCATCGTTGAGTGACTATTTTTCCCATATCAGACGATTGCATCTAGATGGCCAGTCTAATCAAGATGTGCCGTTCGAGCAGTTGGTAGAGCGCTTAAAAGCCCCCAGAAGTACCGCCCACAGTCCGTTATATCAAATTATGATGTTGACCAATACCGATTACGGTGTAAATAAAGACGGTTCAAACAACTCATTCTCGTTACCGGGCGCCCAGATTAAGCCGTGTGATTTAGACTTTGTTCAGGAAAAATTTGACCTCAGTGTCGTTTTGGATATCTCAGAGCAGGGCATGGGATTAAGCTGGTCTTATGATGTGAGCTTGTTCAGTGAAACACACATTGAGCAGTTAAACCAACATCTGTGCCGTTTGCTGCAAAGGTTGGGTGAGGCCCATGGGCAGCCGACACAGGCACCCAATGCACTAGAAATGTTGTCACAAACAGAAGTGCAGCGTCTGCTGTTTGATTTAAATGATACTCAGGTCGATTATCCAAAAGACCAGTGCATTCATCGCTTGTTTGAACAACAGGCAGCCCAAAACCCAGACAACGTTGCGGTCTTCTTTGATCAAGAGGGGAATGAAGGCACACAACTGACCTCTCAACAACTGACCTCTCAACAACTGACATATAGACAACTCAACGAAAAAGCCAACCAATTGGCGCACTATTTACAACAAAACCACAATGTCAAAGCCGATACATTGGTCGGCCTGTGTACCGAGCGCTCGCTAGAAATGGTGATTGGTATTATGGGCATATTAAAGGCCGGTGGTGCCTATGTGCCACTGGACCCTGGATACCCACGGGACCGTTTAAACTACATGCTTGAAGACTCAGGTCTTGCGGTGGTTTTAAGTCAAACCCCGCAACAAGATTTACTGAGTGAGTTCAACGGCACTGTGCTGATGCTAGATGGTTTGGGCAACGTCAACGTTGATGAGAACAGTGAGGCTCATTTTTGTGCTCAGTGTGACAATAGCAATCCACCGAGCGTTGATTCGTCAAACCTGGCGTATATGATTTATACCTCAGGCTCAACAGGTAAACCCAAAGGGGTCATGGTTGAGCATCAGGCGTTATTTAATCGTATTCATTGGATGAACAACAAATATGGCATGAGTGCAGATGACAAAGTGCTGCAAAAAACGCCCTACAGTTTTGATGTCTCGGTCTGGGAATTTGTCTGGACACTGGCCTATGGTGCCCAGTTGGTCGTTGCACGACCTGATGGTCACAAAGACCCTGAATATATGTGTCAGATAATTCAACGCCAAAAGATCACCAAGCTGCATTTCGTCCCCTCTATGCTGGGTGTTATTTTAGCAATGGATGAGTTTAAAAACTCAAGCTGTATTGAACAGGTGTTTTGTAGTGGTGAAGCATTGCAACAGGGTCATGTACAGGGGTTCAGGGCTGCATTGCCTGACGCCCAACTACATAACTTATATGGGCCAACAGAAGCGGCGATAGACGTTAGCTATTGGGATTGCTCTGGAGACATCAGCCAAGGCGTGCCCATTGGCAAACCCATTGATAATATTCAGTTAGTGATATTGGATAGTAACCTCAACGTGGTACCAGAAGGTGCGGTAGGCGAATTGCACATCGGTGGCGATGGTCTTGCCCGGGGTTACCACAACCGTGATGAACTCACCGCTCAAACATTTATAAACAATCCATTTTATGACACTTCTAAAGTCAACAGCTCAAAACGGCTGTATAAAACTGGAGATTTGGCCCGTTTACGTGCCGATGGCGAGATAGAATATCAGGGCCGTACAGATCACCAAGTCAAGATACGAGGTTTGCGTATAGAACTGGGTGAGATAGAACATCAATTGGGTGGTTTGGCACTGGTCGATTCAGCGTTGGTATTGGCCACAGAGTTGTCTGGGGCAATGCAGTTGGTGGGTTATGTCAAATCGACAGAAGCTGTCGATGAAGAGCTGGTCGCTGAATTTGTTATTTCATTAAAACAAACGTTAGGTCAGACTTTGCCATCGCATATGGTGCCAGACATCATTATGGTACTCAATGAATGGCCGTTAACACCCAACGGCAAGGTCGACAGAAAAGCGTTGCCTGCACCCGATGGCAGTTCGCTACAAGGTGAATACATCGCACCTAATACCCCCATAGAACAAGCGTTGGTTGATATATGGGCCGATTTGCTCAATATCGACGCTCAGACTATCAGTACCAAAGCCAACTTCTTCGCGTTGGGCGGTCACTCTTTAATAGGGCTTAAAGTGGTTACCCGGCTCAGAGCTGCTGGTTTGGGTTTAACCATCAATGATATTTTCGAACATTATGAGTTAAGTGAGCTCGCCAAGAGCGTTACATCGGCTACCGCCTTCACAGGCTCTAAATCACTGATAGCGGCCGATTGCAGCTACATCACCCCTGAATTGCTCGATTTGGTTGAGTTAACCCAGACTGAACTTGATTTATTAATGGACAAAGTGCCGGGCGGCGCGGCAAATATTCAAGATATCTATCCGATGTCTCCATTGCAGCAAGGCATTTTTTATCAGAGCTTGGTGCAACAAGAAATTGATCACTATATTACCTTTCACATCTTTAATATTGACTCTGAGCAAACCTATCAAACGTTCACCAAAGCCATTGAGTATTTGGTATCGCAACATGATATTTTAAGAACGTCGTTTCACTGGGAGCAATTATCCCAGCCGGTACAGGTGGTTGGACGTCAGGCAAGTGTGCCCATTAATCGATTGGATGATTCGGTCGATGCACAGCAAGTGATTAAAGCGCGGTTAGAAAGCCGTACTTTCAGATTCAATATCCAAAAAGCACCGTTACTCAATCTTACTGTGTGTAAACAAGCCAACACCCAGACTTATGTTATTGGCATAGAGTTCCATCATTTGGTTGATGATAACATTGCCATTGGCATCTTTTTGAACCAACTCGCCCAATGTATGCAAGGTAATTGGGTCACGGTACCTGTTGAGTTGCAATATAGAAACTACATACAAAGGATTGCCGAAACGCCGCTCGAACAAGCGCAAGCGTTTTTTGGTGAGTCGCTTAGCAATGTGCCAGAGCTGTCTAATATTTTTGACGTAGCGCAGCAAACCGATATTGATGTAGAAACTCAAGCCATTGACGTCGAAAAATTAAATCAATTAAAAATTGCAGCGAAAAAACACCAAGTGGGTTTGCCGACACTTATGCACGTAGCCTGGTCTATGGTCGTCGGTATGACCAGTGGCAAGAATAACGTTGTTTTTGGCACTGTGTTATCCGGTCGCATGGGCAATATGTCGGGATTGGAAGAAATGGTAGGCCCCTTGATTAACACGTTGCCCTTGGCCGTGAGTCTTGACGAGCAGTCGCTCGGCGAGGTATTTTCAAGTGTCGAAGCCGCATTGAAACAACTGGTTAAATTTGAATATACGCCACTGCCCATGGCGATTGAATGTTGTGATTTTCAGGTGGTCGGTGAATTATTCAACTCCATCGTGAACTATCGTTATGCCGCAGGCGATGAGCCTGAAATAGACAACGTCAAAGGCACCCAAAGCAGCGAATTGGTGCATTATCCATTTGCCCTGAATGTTGATGATCGCAACACCTCATTACACATGACGGTATTTGCACCGTCTTCGATTGGTACTGGCAGAATGTTGGACTATTTAGGGTCCGCTTTAGATGCCATCATCAAGTACAGTGATGCTGGACAAGACAGCGCTGCTTCACAAAGTACTACTATGGCTCAAGTCCTGTCGGGTGTGCTACCTGAGCAAGAAAAACAGCATTTGTTGTATGACCTGAATGAAACACAGATGGATTACGCCAAACAAACCTGCATCCATCAATTGTTTGAACAACAAGCGCTGGATAACCCAGACAATGTCGCGCTCTTTTTTGCAGGTGAAGGGGTTGATGGCAAGCAATTAACCTATCAACAGCTCAATGAAAAAGCCAATCAACTGGCGCATTATTTACAACAAAAACACGGTGTTAAAGCAGACACACTGGTCGGCCTTTGTGTCGAGCGTTCACTTGAAATGGTGATTGGTCTTGTGGCCATTCTCAAAGCGGGTGGTGCGTACGTGCCACTGGACCCAAGTTACCCGCAAGAACGCTTGAGTTATATGCTCGAAGATGCGGCGTTGAATGTGGTGCTCTGTCAAACCCAGGTTGCCTCGCTGCTATCAAACGCCAACGGCACCGCAGCTAACATCGTCACTTTGGATGGGCTGGGTACAACTAATGACCATTTCTGCGCCAGTTTTGATAAAAGTAACCCAGCTACAACAGATACCCCTCTGACCTCATCGAATTTGGCGTACATGATTTACACTTCAGGCTCGACAGGCAAGCCCAAAGGCGTGATGGTCGAGCATCAGGCATTATTCAACCGTATTCATTGGATGCACAATAAATATGGCATGAGTAGTGACGATAAAGTCTTGCAAAAAACGCCTTTCAGTTTTGATGTATCGGTATGGGAATTCGTTTGGACCTTGGCCTATGGTGCCCAGTTGGTGATGGCTCAGCCCGAAGGGCATAAAGACCCCGAATATCTGTGTAAGATAATTGAACAACAACAGATCACCAAATTACACTTCGTACCTTCAATGCTAGGCGTTATTTTAGAAACTGAAGAATTTAAACATTGCGACAGTATCAAACAAGTGTTCTGTAGTGGTGAAGCATTACAACAAGGGCATGTACAAGGTTTCAGGGCTGCTTTACCGGCGGCTCAAATACATAACCTTTATGGACCAACAGAAGCGGCGATAGACGTTAGTTACTTCGATTGCTCACAGGACATCGGCCAAGGCGTGCCCATTGGCAAACCGATAGATAACATTCAGCTAGTGATATTGGACAGTCACCTCAATGTGGTGCCCAAAGGTGCAGTAGGGGAGTTGCACATCGGTGGTGATGGTCTTGCCCGAGGATACCTCAACCGAGATGAACTCAACGCCCAGGTGTTTATCACCAATCCATACTATGACGCCAGCAAGCCCAACAGTTCTAAACGCCTGTATAAAACTGGCGATTTGGCCCGCTTACGACAAGATGGCGAGATAGAATATCAGGGCCGTACAGACCATCAGGTCAAGATACGGGGTTTGCGCATAGAACTGGGTGAGATAGAACATCAATTAGGGTGTTTGGCATCCGTTGATTCAGCGTTGGTACTGGCGCAAGAGTTGGCCGGTGCGATGCAGTTGATTGGTTATGTCAAATCTACACAAACGATTGCTCAAGAAAACGTAGCAGATTTTGTTACTGTATTAAAAACCGCTTTAGCTCAAAATCTACCCGCTCATATGGTACCAGG
>JABSOG010000025.1 GCA_013216025.1 Algicola sp.
CTGACGGCAGGTATGACCATCAACCTAAAAGCCGGTGCAAGCTTTATATCGATAGGCCCGTCAGGCGTGAGCATCAGCGGCCCTATGGTCATGATAAACAGCGGTGGCTCTGCCCAGTCAGCAAGCCCGGGTAAACCAGCCAAGGCGGCCAAGCCTGACGAAGCCGAAAAAGCAATCGCAGCCGATACAGCCAAAGCCGGTAAAGTGGAAGAGGTAAAGGATAAATCCAAGCCTGTAAAACCTTCGACTTATGGGCCGCAAGCCCAAGCCATTAAAAATGCTGCACAGAGCGGCACACCTTTTTGTGAGCAGTGCGATGCAGCCAAGAAACAGAAGAAGAAAAAGTAAATGATAGATGATGAAAAGGTAGAGCAAATAAAAAGGCATTTGCTTGTTAACCCACAAGGTAATGTTTATGCCGTTATTGACGGTGCCCAATGTCCTGAGCTGCGCTTTAAGTTATATGATTGGGATTCACAGAGCTGTTGCTTGTGGAGTGGAAAGCTAGAGCCTGACATGGAAGAGGTGGCCCCCTACATGGTCAAACTAAAACAAGACTGTAAATTTACAAATTGGCTGATAAGGGAAGGGTGGGATAACCACTGGAATATCTTTGTTGAATCTGAATTGGATTTTAAGGATTTTCGAAAGCAAATTCGTAAGTTGTTGGAAGTTAAATCACCTGAGGGAGAGACCTTGGTTTTTCGATTTTATGACCCCCGGGTGATGGCTATGTTTGTGCCTACTTGTGATGCTGAGCAGTCGGAAGAGCTTTTTGAAGGATTGGTTGGAATTACTTATCAGAAAGAGCAAGAAATGATCGGTTCTTCTTTTTCTGAGGTTAATCAGGCTGTTGAGTTTAAGACAGTTGTTTGAATATTCACGCTGCAAAGGCGATGAAATTGTCGACCAGCTTTTGCAATTGAGGTTGTTATGCTAGCTATTACAGCAATACAAATTGAAAAGTTAAGACAAGGTTCTGAACAGTTGTTTCGGACTCGAATATTAGAGCTACTGGAAGCTAATTATAGTGAGTTAATTGGTCAAGTGGACAAAGAGATGCAACCTGAAACCATTTTGCAAGCAGTTACACAAGCCAGAACATTGTTTATTGAAATTGAGCAAGATATTTTTGATTATGTTTTGTTTTTTTTTGCGTTGGATGGTGGCTTGTTGCAACACCAATCGATTAAAACGCAGTTAGATTGGTTCGAAAGTCCTCATGTTCCTTCCAATATCAAAATTCAACGATTGAGAGATTGTCTTTATGGATAAGTTAACCCTGCTTCAATCCCCTTCACAAACTCCTTTGATGAGTTCTACCAATAAGGCTGGGGACGATAAGCTTCAATGCAACCAGACGACTGAAAATACACAAGTTCCCTGTGATGTCGGTGGCCTTAAGCTTGAATTCATTGATTCCAGTGGCAAAACATATTCGGCGGTGGCATTTAATACATTATCAAATCGGTCACCAGAACCACCACCTCCAAACGTTGGCTTTCATATTACGGAGCAATATAAAAAAGCTTTTGAGTATGATGTGATACTTGAGGCTATTGCCCCTGCTTTTAGGGCAGATGACACCGATCTTAAGAAAGCCACATTTAGGGCAGCAATAGAAAACCCAATAGGTACTTGCCCAACGAACGAACATGTTTTAGTTGCCATGCAAAATACAAAAACGGAAAATAGGGATGGTTTGCAAGGTCGGCAAACCTGGTTGAATAGCTCAATAGCATCGATGGATATTTATGGCAAAGCACTGCCGATAGATAATCAAACCGGTAAGTTTAATCTGACCGACGTATTGTATATTTTCCAAGATACCCAGGCACCTAAACATGTTAAAGATATTTATGTTACTGCAACGAGTTGTGGGGTGCGTGATGATGGTCAGCCACCTAATAAAATAATTCGAGGTCTGATAAGGGTTTACCGGGAAGATAAATATGTTTTAGAAATTACGGTGCCCAGTTTGATGGGTAAGAAATCTGCATATAAAGAAGAGCGAAATACCAAAGGCGAGAAAACTCTAACCCAAGCTAAATGGGCAGGTGGTAACACCACAACAGAGAAATGGAAAAATGGTGATTTAAAAGAATATGGTGAAAGTGATCGCGATCATTTTGTTACCAGTACATCTACACTTGATGATAGCACTGATGTCCAAAACTCCCAAACTGATACGAAAAAACTGAAAAAATTTGCCAAGTTAACACGAAATGGCCATGAATTAGGAGTGTTAAACACTATTAACTCGATTATCAAAGTTCGTGAGATGATCGTTAATGGGGTTAAGTTTATTGATGAACTTAAAAATTCAGTACCGCAAGTCGGTTTTGGTTGGTCTTTTGAGCTTGATGTTCTTGCGGGTACGATTACTGGTGAATGGGGGATACAGTCAGGAGCTGATTTTGATTCTGCTGAATATAAATGGATTGAACCCTATGGCAAGATAAATCTGGATTTGGCCTTACTTAAATTAAAATTTGAAGCGTCCTTTGGGGTGGAGTGTAAATCAGCAGATATTTTAAACTGGTTTGGTCGAACCGCATTTGAAATAATCATTAAAGCTACAGTGATTATTACATTGGATTGCACTGTTAAGAAAACCATACAACTTGTTGGTAATGACCAAAATGAGGATGTCCTATGGACCAACTCTTTTGCAAGTAAAGGAGAAATTAATGCGCAATTTAAAGTTAATGTCTTTGGGTACGGTATGGATTCTAAAAGTGGAGTCATAATATCTATAACAGCCGACTTTGTCGTCGAAAAACCTTTTCGTGTCAAAGCGACTGTTGAAAGAAATGAGGCATACCTATATGCCTATTTTGCTATAGGAAAAAGTACATCAGAACGATGGAAAAAAGTACTTTGTAAAAAATCAACCATTATGAAAGATAAATATGTCATCGACTAATCTGTTTTCAGGGTATTAAAAAATGTTGAATCAAGACTTTATGCTTCATGTAGACCTCTACGTGAAAGGTTGTACAGCGGAGTTTTATGTTAATGATATACCCGTTAGGAGAATGGATGGCGAGGAAGAACACTTTCACTCCATGGTGGCGCATCACCTGCTGGTGGATGGCAAAAATAAGCTTGAAATCATTGTATGGCCGGGCGATACGCCATCAAAAGCTAGGCAAAAATCCGTATTGCAAGATCCTGAAGACAGACAGGGTTTACCAAAGGTATGTGCTCGTTTGATGCGATATCCCGTTGGGGCTTTTGCCGGTGATACAAAGTCGGGTCAGATTATCATGCAATTGAATTGGGAATTTGACCCGCAAAACTTTATTAATAACCCTGATCCTTACCCCTTGGCACCTAGTCTGGAAAAAGACTTGGGCAAACATTTGGGCTTTTGGTATTGGCAACAAGCCGAACCCGTAAATCTTGAAATAGAATTGCCATTGATCACCCAAGTTGTTAAGGCTATTCATGAAGCTTTTAAAATGGGTGATGGGCAGGTTATTACCCGTTATTGTGCACCATATTTAAGAGATATGGGTAAAGCCCTACCCGCCTATGGTGAAACCGCGTTTGTAAACGATATGCTAAGAGATGTCAGTGCAAATGCAGGTAAGGATGATTGGGTGGAACCTTTTCTACCAGAAAATCACGACTTTAGGTTGTGTGGTAATGGCAGGATTGTTGAAGTTGTTGACAAAAATTGGTTACCAACCGTGCGAACTATCCCTAACGAGAGTGGTAAAAAGTATCCGTTGGCCATGTTTTTAGGTAAGATTAAAGGGAAATGGTATGTGCTTGCATGAGGATAGGCAATGAAAAAAATTATTGGGTTGGGCATTTTGTTGTTTGGTGTTCTAGTACTCCTGTGGACAGCATGGAAATTATTTGATCAACAGCGCTATTTGGTAAAAGTACTAAGTGTCACTGGTGTTATTACGGGTTATGAATATAGCGACGGTAGTCGTATTCAGCGGCGACAAGATAGCCAAAGTGGTGTTGCTGGGCGGGTTGATGTTGCGCAGGCAAGTCCGGTTATTGAATTTAAAACCTTAGAAGGTAAATTAATCACCTTTACTAGCAGTACAACAATAGACCTCAGTGCAAGTTACTCAGTGCCGTTAGTGTATTTGCCTGCTAATCCGACTGAAGCTCAAATAGATGATTTCTTTTCGTTGTGGGGCTGGATTTTTGTTATTGGTGGTTTTGCTTGCATATTCATATTCATTGGCTCGATGCTACGGTGGGTTTTTTAGTATTTTGTTCGGGCGTGCACAATGGCTGTAGTTAGAGTGAAGCAGGGCAATAGCATCAGCCGTTTAGCTATCGTGGGAGCCTGCTTGGGATGACGTAAACAATCGCTTTAAACTGTTGATTATTGATCAAATGACCTGCCCGGCTTTCAACCAAATGAAGTGAGTGTCCCCCGGGTTTCCTTCTTGCTAAAAGAAATCATAACTAATACGCGTTTTATCGTTTGCATTTTTGCAGAAATGGACCCTCATGAGTCTATTATCATAGGCAACATCTATCAGTTTAATTTTTGCCCCAACCACATCATAATAGGGTTTAAACTCTCGGTCATATAAAAAGCTTTCCTTATAAAACGTTCTGCTAATACAAAAAGCATCAACTTGTGGATAGTTTATTGTTTTTTGGTTGTATATATCAATTATCTCTTTTAGTTTCTGTTGTTCTTGCACTGGATTGGCTATGATAAAACTTTCTCTAATGAACAACTTATCAGCTTCTCCTGTGTGTGACATTATTTCTTTCTCTGTTTCTTCCTCTATTTTAAATATCTCTAATTTTGATTCGGCACAAGCTGCCAAGCTTAAGGTAACAATGATAATGATTGCGCTTACTTTCATGGAAAACGGTCCTCGACCACTTCTTCGTACCTTATCTGGGTCACGATGGGCTTGTAACCTTTTACTCGCTGCAAATAGGCCCATGTTAAAAACTTAAAAGGATGTATTGACATATGTATTCGCCGTTCGTTTGGATTATCTATTTTGATATCATTAGTGTCCAAGCCAAAATGGTCATATACCGTTATTCTTAACTTTGCCCTAAATTTATCATTTCCTACGCACTCATAATCTATAAGTTCAACTTTACTACCCTCGGTACCATTAAAAACAATCCCCATGCCCTTCACTTTATCCATAAATGTATTAAATGTGGGATATCCCATTTTGTGGCTATCAAAAAGACTCATATTATGAATATCACCATTTGCCGACGACAGCTTCTCTTTTAACTGGGGAACTATCTCATTATTCAGGAACCTTTTTGACGACTCATGGACTTTAGCCCTTTCATTTAAAGTAGAATTTTCATAATTGACCTCGTTATTTGCCTTATTTTCTTTTACTTTTTTAATAATATCTAAAGCAACAGTCTCTAGCGCTCCAATAGATTGCCACTCTATCAATGATTTAAATAAAGCAAAGTGCTCGTCATCACTCTTATTGATAAAATTAATATAATTTTTTTCACATGAATCTGTGATATATTTTTCATTTTTCCACACAGGCTTTGGCCCAAATATCTTAAGAGGGTTACTATTCATTGCGTCTATTATCATCAAATGTTTTTTAGTTTTTCGTTCACAAACCGGCATGTAATATTGTTTAAACTCTTGATTTGACATGTCACCATATTTCATATCATCTTTTTGGGGATCATGTTTACGTTCAAACAATAATATGGGTTGGATTCTTCCTTTTACCTTGCTAACCTGCCTTACCTTTATTGTTGGAGTTGTGATATAAGCATACACAGCAATACAGCAGAACCATATTGACGGGACTTTTATTATGGATAATTTATCTCTTTCAATTTTAAAGACAGAAGTAATAGTAGAACAATCTTCTATAACTCTTATCGGTTTTTTTGTATCACATTTTCCATAAACCTCTACTCTCCATTTTACTTTATCTTTACAATCATCAGATATATTTGAAGGAGAATAACTATTGACAATGTATTCTGCTTTTTCTCCGATCACAATCTGGCTTGGCCCTGCAATATTTGTAACGAA
This sequence comes from Algicola sp., assembly GCA_013216025.1. Classification (GTDB taxonomy): domain Bacteria; phylum Pseudomonadota; class Gammaproteobacteria; order Enterobacterales; family Alteromonadaceae; genus JABSOG01. The sequence continues at coordinate 6,026 of JABSOG010000025.1, forward strand.
ATTATTTTTACATGTTGCCTCACAAGATACGCATGTATCATCTGGTTTTCGCTCAGGAAAATCATCTTGCTTTGATTCAATTTCACCGTCATGTTTTTTATATAAATCTATCCATTCGTTACGATAGTCGGCCTGATCAGGATCTGTTAATGACAAAGGGGGCCGTTTGCCATTATCAATTAACTCAGGATGTGTGGCATAAAATTCGTCATCTGCTTTTTTTATTGCAGCTTTATTTAGCGGTCTGTTGAGTCGGTCCATATTTGTTTCCTTTACATGTGCAATTCAAGGTCATCTATGCGATCCATCTTGGTGGTTCCATCAATATTATTACATTGTAAAACACTCTCAATATTTTCGTTTTCATCATCCGGATGAGTGCCATTTATCACAAAATATTCAATAAACCTTCTTATGTCATTCTCGTACACGATGCCATAACTTTCTGCACTTTTAGTTCTGTTTTTTACAACATTGGTAATATCCTCTTCAGAGAGGTTTTGAATGTTGTCTGGGTGTCTATTTTTAAGGTAACTGATCATGCGCTGTTCAAATTGATGCCTCATATGATCACTTAACTTCTTCAGTTGTGTTTCACTAATAGCTAACATATTTCAATCACTCCTAACGGCCAGTAACCATACAAATGGATGTCTTTGAACGATATTCAGATGTCATTAATTGTTACGGCTAGTCTGACTGTCGTTCACCGGCACAGCTAAACGGCTAAGGTGCTTTGATCAATCAATAACGGTTTAAAACTATTGATTATTGATCAAATGACCTTACCTTCGGGTTTGCTACCGCATGTTCGACAATTCAACGCACAATTTTCACCCCGCCATTCACAGCCGCCACAAAAACGGGCATCTTCATTAAACCCTCTTCATTTTCTTTTGTGCTTAGCAACTCTTTGTCTGGTTCAACGTAAAGCTCAAACAGGCGTTGGTTGCACCAAGGTCTTGCCCTGACGATGAGAGGATATTCTAACGTTTCATCAAGCCCCAATTGCATCATTTCAAGAATAAGCGATCGCAGTTCAGAGTTTATTGTAGCAGTAGCTATCCCGTGCGAGGTCGATAAATGATGTATTTTTGGCGCTAATTCATGCATGAGTTGAGCGATGTTTTGTTGTCTAAATAATTCCAACAAATAATGCCCATACCGCTCCAATTCAGTAGTGCTGACTATTTGTGGTTGGCCTACAAGCAACTGGGCATAGTTAAAATCACTTTGATTAAAGTGATAGTCGATATTGCTATGCAATGGAAAATCCAGTTTTACATCAACTTCTGATGATGGTAGCGTCAAGTTTCCAGGGGCGACTTCAGTCAGCAATATCACTTGACCATCTTCTGGTGTCACTATTTCTCCAGCCTCATATGATCGCAGTTTTACATCTATATTTACCTTAGATGGTAAATTCAAATCATTTTGAATTGGCTCTATTGGCAACAACTCAAAGGAGAGAGTGTTTTGATTACTAATCAGGTATACGTTTACAATAAAAGGCGTATTTATATCTTTATACAGGATACCTTGATGCAACGGAAATCCGTTAAGTGTGATCAATACATTGCAATTTTGGGTTGTATTACAAGTTAAATAATAGAATTTGGGCATGTTATGACTTTTAATTGTTTTGTTTAAGAGTTGATTCAAAAGACTTGGCAGGATCTTTGGCATCATTGATTATTACCGTCATTTTGTTACCGGATAGGTATTTTTTGAGGTCGGTCAATGACATCCAATCTCTGCTATAAGACTGCGCCGCCAGCAGGTCGCAATCCTTACGTATTGAATGCGCTAATCCATTTACGGTCTTTTTGTCGAGTTCTAGGTCGTCACTATCATCCCAAATTCGCTTGGCTATGATATCAGCTACTTTTTTGTGACTGAGCTGTTCCCAGTCTTCATCTTCATATGTAATCATACCGAAAAGTATATCTTTTGTACTAACGCTCTTTTCAAATACCCGCAAATTTAGGCCTTGCGTAATTGAATCCTCAATAACATTACTTATTTCCAATATGCTGAATTCTTTTTGTCTTGCTTTCTTTGGTTTTCCCGGAAAATTAAAAGTGCCTAAAGTTTGTTTTTCCATCAATTTGGTTGTCCAAACTTTACTTATTCCCCATACCGCGCATGATAACTTAACTTCTATGCCATCCCATTGTTTCTTGCCTGCGATTGCTAGTCCTTGTTTGAGGTGTAAATTTACTTTTCCTTCATAGGTAATACTACTTTTAATGCCGCCTTCAATTTTTACTATTTTACCGGCACCAACGCGGACGTATCCCCCTGCGCCGATTACACCCTTTAGTGTGCCTAAATTCATTGATTCTTTGGTTGGTCCAATTGTTTCGATACCAAAAGACAAGGCTGCACTGCCTGTGAAGTTAACGCATACTTGGGCTACAACGCTACGATATTCAATACCAAAGCCCACTTCAAACTTCACTTCAAAAAGGTTTATCTTGGCGGCGGCCCCCAAGTAATAGTAGGCTTGGTATGATTGGTCTTCCCTCCAGCCCCAAGCGATGTCAAAGCTGCCTTGTAAAATCTGACAATTAAAATCTATATACCATCCGACTTTGGGGACTGTGTCTTTAAAGGCTTTCACTGCTTTGGTGAAATTCCTGACTAAATCCACAATACCCGAAACCAGTTGTACACCATCAATCTTAACCAACTCCCCATTTAAGGAGATATTTATTGGTGAACTAAATCTGTTTTGTGTCTTTTTTTGTGGTTTTTTCCAGCCTTCAACCTGGTACATTTCGCCGCTTTTAAGGCTGCGAGTATACACCCCATAGGTTTCTGTTAAAGACTCGGTGGTAGTTTCTTGCCAACTTGTTTTAGTGCTGGATAGCTTAAAATTTAGCTTATCTGTAGTGACTTCTTTGGCTAAACTTTCTTTGGGTTGTCCTGCTTTTGTCTTTGTATTCGATAACCTTGCTCCGAGTTTCATCTGTGGCATCTTAGGCAGTCGAATGCTGAGTTTCCACTGGTCAGGATTATAAGCTTTAATTGTTAGCGAATTTGGTAAGCCTTTAACTTTATATTCAGTCGGTTTTAGTTTGTACGTGAATAATCTGCCGAATAAATCGATATCATAAAGACCATATATTGGAGTTTGTGGTTGATACTGCGCCGTTAAGGTATATAGATTTCCACCTGCTCTTGATTCGGCGCTTAGTGTTGTATGATTGGCGCCATCTAAAAGTACAATCAGTTGAGCGGGCGGATTTTCAGCTGAATAATGAATTTTGACTGGGTCTTCTAAACCTGTTTGAACGATTTCCAGCAAGTTGTTTTTGGCGTTAAAGTGTCTGTTTCCATTTTTTTCTTCATCAAACACAACTAAGATACCGTCATCTGATTCGTCTGGGCAGGGTTGGGTGGGTTGTGAAATTTGTTTGTTTGTACTGGTGTTGTTTTGATAAGCATGTATATTCTGGTTTTGCCGAATTAAGCTTGCGTCATCATTCGATATTAAGTTACCTGAATTTGCATTGTTTGCTGAGTTGTCAGCGGCTTGAGAATGAATAATTTTTGCTGTAATAAAACAACAATGCTCTACGCCGTTTTCATCTTTAAAATATCCAGTGGGGTTTTTAGGCGTGAACTTTATGATGTAATCACCCTCTAGATTGTTGCTTGAAGCTTGCAATCCAAATGTGAAAGTGCCGATTTCTCCCGGCTGCACCAAAGGTTCATCCAGCTTCGCTAATCGGTCGTCTTTATGCCAATCACAGGCCAACCCGTGACTGACTTTTGTTGCTGCACGATTATACAAGCCTAATGCCAGCACCATTAGCTGATTGTTATCGTTGTGGCTCTCCCAATCTACATTGGAGTGATTGCGAAATTGAATTGACCAATAGGTTGCTTGGCCCCCAATTGGTAGGATTGGCATGGGATCCTGAGTAACAAATTCAGCATATAACTGGTGTAATTCTCTATTGGCATTTATGAAATCAGATGGGCATTCCCATCCTGAATATTGCGCACTATAGCCAGAACCTGGTTGATTCCATAATTGACAACTAGAATTGCGAATTTCAAAATGTAAGTGAGCAAAACCACTATAGTAGCCGTCACCATCACCCATGGTGCCGATCTCAGACCCTCGCGCAACTTCATCGTCAATATTGACATGGATTGTTTGCAAATGAGCATACAAAGATTGTACCTGAGTACCATCTGGGAGGTTATGCACGATTATTATAATGTTGCCCCATCCTCTGCCTGCGTTCATCGCATAGGTAACGACACCATTAGAAATGGCATAAATAAGATCGCCGAGGTCGGTACTACCACCCCCTTTACCATTCCAGTCTTCACCGAGGTGTGGTAGGCCTTTATAACTAACATCTAAAAAAGGATTGTCTTTTTTGTACTGATTAGCATCAGGTTTACCAACAGGAAAATCGAATCCGTCAGATATTATTTTAGAAATCATAAAAGGGGCCGTCTTATTTGTCCAAGAGATTTAGTTCAAGTTCATGTTTATATATTTCATAGATTTTTTCGTCACCTGGTAATGAATCATTTTCCAAAACTTCCAAAACATATTTATTCATTTGGATGTGTTCGAAATTCAGACCTTCTGTGAACATTCTTTCTGCTATATAAGTGATGTCTTTTTCGGTATTAATCCCATATGAGTTACTTTTGGCAATCGCCTGGTCAGCCATATTTAGTGCTTCATCTTTATTGAGCTGCCGAGGAAATCTATCATTTAGGCGTTTACCCAACCCGACTTGGAATTCCTCCTTTGATTGCACAGCTAAATTACTGATTTGAATTGAACTTATTTTTATCATTGATATGTCACTGAGAATATTTGTTGGACTAGGTGGTTGTAATTTGATGGTTTAGTGGTTGTTTTTTTGCTCAACCACCAATCAAAACAGTAGGACAACCAACAACAATAACCCCACCATGAGCTGTAGAATCCCCCATACGAGCCGCAGGTTTGAAGCCAATAACCACAGAAGACGATCCCATCGCAATAGAATCTGGTGGTCCAACACAAACGCACATATCACCAACGGTGGCGGCTGGCATTCCACCGACAATCACCGTAGGTACGCAGGGGCCGCTGACTGGACCACCAACGTGGGGGATTGGCGGAGTGCCTGGTGTAACCATGGGGCAAGTATGCATGTCGCCAATTCTGGCTGCTGGTTTCATTTGTTATGCCTTAATCAAATGGTTAGTAGTAGAACCAATTCAAGCAATTTTCGTACCACTAGTGGCTCTTCTGTTTGTTTGTCGTCTATTTGGTGTAGTAGCAATTAAAGGTTGCCATATATAATTTCTAGTCGGGCTGTCTGTTTTATTTTTCTATTGCGGATGCTTGCATTGGCGGAATTTCAGCCTCACAAGCAAGTTCTACATTGCGATGAGCTAGTTTCCAGTTGATTGCGTTCTTTAAACGCTGACAAGTAAGACCTTTCACATTTTTAAGGTTTGCTCCTGCAAGATTAGCGACTGTCAGCAAGGTACCGGTAAGGTCCGCACCTTCGAAATTAACTGCAAATAGTTCCGCTCCAATAAGGCTTGCACCACTGAGATTTGCACCTTTGAAGTTGGTAAATGAAAAATTTGAATTGCCAAGGTCTGCGTTACTTAGGTTTATACCAACAAAATTCATTTTTACAATCTTTAAGTTACTCAGGTTTGCCCCTTCTAAAGAAGCTGATTTAAGTGCAGGTATCCAAGCCGCTGACAAAAATTCTTTTACTGCTTCCTCTCTTTTCTTTTTACTGGGTAAAGGATTATTTTCATTCACGCTCGGCCAAAGTAGTGTGAGTAACTCATCATATCGGTGTTGTTGATATCGTTCCTTTTCGAACTTCAACAGTTCCCTTCGGCTTTCAAGTATTGCGTCTTCTTTATCTAGCATTAGGTCCATTTTGTCGAGCATTTCGTCCATGCTTAAAACCAAAAAACTAAACAAAATGAGAAATATTACTTGGTATAAAAAGCGGTATAGATGAATTTTAAGCTTTTTGAGAAGCCTATTGAGAAAATCTACTTTTTGTGGATTTGCCATTTACTACCTGTAATACTTGGTGAGATATTTGTCCTGGAGTTTAGTCCATTCTGCGTGTTTTTTGTCCCATAATATTCATTGGTTTATTATACGGCACTGTACGAATAGTATCCGAATTGGCTTGCCACTGCAAGTACCGGGACTCACTTTGCAATTGTTTTGAATAGCCATTCCTAATCAAACCTTGGCTATTTAATTTACATTTGGGAGGTATTATTGTGATTTTTTTAGAAAATTGTAAAGCTTGGTCAATAATGTTGTATCAATCACAGCTAAGTCCAATTGTTGCGAATCATAAGTACAAGCGGCGCAGGTCAGGAAACATACGGTATATGCAATATTAAAACTGAAATGTTGGAATGGTGCTATAGCACTAATTATAGATAATACCGTAAACCACGCCATAACTAAGTACCATCGTAATACGGGTTTTTTATTCTTATTTAATATAAAAGCACAACCTATAGGCCCTAAAAAACTAGTTAAAATCCGGTTTTCCATACTTTTACTTTCCAATAGAGATAGGGCGAAGTAATTCAATATACCCGTTACTAATGCTGTTATGAAAATAACTTTGACCGTAAATTCATCAAAAAAATGGCTATAAAAGGCATTGTCTTGCCAATTCAAATGATATAATAAGAAACCAATGCCTCCTGAGGTCGTTGCTAGGAGATAGGGAAAAAATACAAAAAAAACGGTGAAAAAACTGTCTTCCGAATTCCATAGTCGGTACCAAGTGTTTTTAAGGTTAATTTTTTTCTGCCAGTGTCTTTTTAATCCTGTCTTTGACGCGGTCTCCGCATTTTTAAAATCCAGTAAATTGAGTTTGTGAAACGGCATTCCTTTTTCCACCAACAAGGCGCTGGTCAAATAACGCAATGAATCATGGGATTCTGCCAGATTTGTACTATCAATTATTTGTTGATTTTCAATGATTCTGTCGGCCGAAAGTTCGCATAGTAATATAGCCGCCTGTTGCCCCGCTTTTGTTTCTAGAGTGCTCCAAGGCCATTGCCATTCTCTCAATTTTTTGTCTAATTGGGATTGTAAATATGCTTGTAAGCCATCCATATTGACCTTTTCCAAAAGTGAAAAGAATGTCTTCAGGTTGGACATTCTCAATAACGCGTAGGCTGCTAATTGCTTAATTTCACTGTTAGTACTTTCAATCATAAGTGCTGTTAATATTTCTTGTTTACCAGCTTCTTTTAACCCCTCGATTATGTCTTCTTTTTCTATTGTTGACGTACATGAAGTGGTAATAGCCCTTACAAAATCGCTGTCTTCTATATCCAAATTGGCTAAAAACTCGTGGCCATTTATTCTGTCAAGGCTACCGTAAATCACTTTGTTAATGTCCCAGTCATTAATGGGCAGCAAAATGTTTAGAACTTCACGAAACGTTTCATCAGTCATTTCTTTTTGCATTACCTTAAGTAGAATCTCCTTAGCTTTAGGAGCGTCACTTCTCCGTGATGCTGTGGCTATCAAGGCCAAGTCTTCAATGATTCTTAAAGATATTGAATCACTAATCAAATAGTTGTCGGCAATGTAGAGAATTTCACTGCTTACACTTACGTTTGCAATAGTGCATTCGGCTAATGCGCTAAACACCAAAAACCTGAGTTTATCGTCATGGGCGCTACTGTTAAATTCACTTGCTAAATACAATAAAATATCATGGGCAGATTCTTGATCAACATTTAGGCCTAAATACAAAATAAGAACATGTTGCCACTTTACGGTATCTTTTTTGTAAAGCTGTAGCATTAGCTGTTTATCTTTCACTTTTGCAATATAACAGGCAGCAAAAAATTCAGTAAATGTACGATGAGCGAAAGTGAAATGATTGAGATCAACCTCTTGTAATAAACCGGCATTACACACTATTTCATCTAAGATATCTGCGCATTTACCGTTTTTTAAACCCAAGGATTTCATCTTTGCATCGACTACTTCGTAGACATTGTCTTTTACCATTCTGTCATCCAGATTCTCCGATTGACAGATATGATTGAAAGCAAGTTGGTTTAAAATAATGAACTTGTCACGGAGGGGAAATTGGCTGGCTCGTTTAGCCTCTTTGTTATCATCCCACATGCCCAACAATGCTTGACAAATATTTTGATAAAACTCACCTCGACTTTCGGGCAAAGTGACTTCGGTTAATGAGTATGTATACGCCATAATTGTGAGCATAAGTGGGTTGGTTGCAAGGTTTGACAAATGAGGATTCTTTTTGATCAACGCAAGCAATTGAGCGGCTGATTTCGTACCTTCGAATTGCCATAGCGATACAAACTGTAAAATTCTACATTGATTAAAAGGTATGGTGTGAATTCTTTCAAAGGCAAGAGCTTTAAATGGAATTTCATTTTCATATACACCCCCTCTTGAACAGAAAATTGTGGGTATTTCTCTGTTTGCACCCATAAAACGATCAAGAAAATCTGCTGTTATGCTCCTTGCTGTGGCGTCTAACTCGTCGAAGCCGTCAAAAAGCAATACAAAGTTGCCAGTGAGCAAGTGGTCTCCTACATATGTTTGTGCGGATATTTGATGATGTTTGTTTTGTTCAAATTGATAGAATCTGAGCTGCTTTATAATTTCTTCTTTAAGTACATCCTCATTATTGAGTACATTCATTTTTGTCAAAGTCAGGAGTACAGGTATTAGTGTTGAATCATGCAAGCATGTGGCTATAGCTATAGACATCATTTTCATTGCTATTGTTTTCCCACTACCCGGGTTTCCCACCAACATTATTCTTGGTGTTTTTACCGCCTCAAAGTGACGTGTCAGAAAATTGTTGAGTGGTTCATTATGCGATGAACCCACTTGCTCTATGTTTATGGGGACAATTGTATCATGAAAATGAAATCCATTTATTAACCAAGGATGTGAACCATTTAGCAATTCTAAATTAACTCTTGTTTGGTACTCTTTTATTCCTATCTCAATTATAGATTTTGGTGGTTTCAAAGGTTTGTTGTTGAAAAGTGTTTTTAACTTCTTAATAGTTCGAATAATGACCGTTATTAATATTGCAGCCACAATAGAACCTGCGGTACCTAACCCAACAGTTTCAACAGTTTCAATATTTTCACTTGTGAGAAAATCAAATGACATTGTTTTTCCTTGGCTGTATGCCGTAATTATATGGTTCTTGCATAGTAGGCTTTACTTTTTGGTTGTTTATAAAAGCAGTGTGATCTGCAAAACTTCTCAATTGACTTGCTTTGGATTTGTATTGATATTGGCATCGTTGAAGTAGTATAGTTCCAAATAAAAAATAAGCCATACCGTTTTTTAAAGGACTGCGCATTTTTATTTTATTTTGATTGCAGCAATAAAGTTCAAAGACTTTTCGTCCAAAAAAAATCTCATTAATGCAAAGTTTAATGCTCCAAATTTGTTTGTAGCGCCTTAAACATCAATACCACAACACAAATTGTTCCGTAATATTTACTCTTGATAAAGGCTGAACTATATTGATAGTCTGTTACCTAATTTGACTTAATCATGACTTTTATAAAGCCCATTGCAGACAGCCTTTTTAAGCAGGAAAAACAACAGCTTGCTATCATGTTTGCTGATGTTGCCGGTAGTACTCGGTTGTACGAACACTTGGGAGATGTGTCTGCCGAAAAGCAGATTAATGATTGTTTGCAACTGATGGAATCCATCGTACAACGACATCATGGTCAAGTGGTTAAAAAGATTGGTGATGAGATCATGGTGCAATATAATACCGCCATTGATGCCGCCAATTGTGCGATCAGTATTCAAAATCAACTCAGTGAGTTAACCGATGCTAATGCTGACCAACTGCAAGTTAAAATGGGATTGCATGTCGGTGATGCCATCTTCAAACAGGGCGACTGGTTTGGTGATGTCATCAATGTTGCTGCACGTATGGAGGGTATTGCCCAACAGGGTCAAATCATTGTGACTGAGGATTTTGAACAGTCGATTAGCGAACATGTTGAAATCGAAACCAGGCCGTTTGATAACGTTAAGGTAAAAGGCAAAGCGATCGATATCAGTGTATTTGAGATCGTGTGGAATAAAACCGATTTAACGATGATGAAAACCCGCTATGAAATAAAAAAAACGGCTGTTACTGAACCACTACACCTTCATTACAATGATCTAAAATCCTCTGTGGGATGTGATACCCAGGGGTTTGTTATTGGTCGCGGCAAACAATGCGACCTAATTGTCAATACTGACCTTGCTTCTCGGGTGCATTTGGTCATTGAATATCACCGGGGCAAGTTCGTCATTATCGATAAAAGTAGTAACGGCACCTACATTCAAGGCCAAGACGGAAGAGAACTCTATTTACGCCGCGAAGAGTTGCCTTTAATAGGCAAGGGGACTATCGGCCTTGGCGAGCCTGTAACAGCCGATAATCAACAGCTGATTTATTTTTCTACGTAGTTCAATAAATCTGCTGCGCATCTTTATATAATGCAGTGTAGCGGCAGCAAAACGAGTGATTTAAAAGGGTTGATCCACCGACCTCCTTGCTGCGGGGTTGTTTATTCCTGTACACAAAGCGTGTAAGCTTATCCCCTTCAAAACATAACAATTAAAATAACCAAACTCAGTGGGGTAATATGAGTCAAGTCAAAAGCATTACGTTGGAAGAGCTGCCTCAATTGCGGGGGATTACTTCTAAAATTTCTGCATCGTTAAGTCAAGAATTACAAGGGTATGTTAAGTCACTCACCCCTTTGTTCTCACCACGCAAAGTGTTGGGCGAATTTATGACCAGTGCCAACAAAGACAAAGTGGTCGGCGCTGAGAAGAATTATTCATTAATAGCAGACAACTATAAATCCATCATGCAAAAGGCCTTCGGTCATGCAAGCAAGTTGCCCAGCTCGGTTCCGCCCATCAGCCATCAACTTGTGCTTACCCCCTGGGAAAGCTTACAAGCGTTTGGCGACACCAAACTGACTTTGGTGTCGCCCACTCGTTGGGTGTTGGGTTATGACGTCAATTACAACCACAAGCTGTTGTTACAAAGAAGTATGACAGGCAAAAAAGACGCGCCAAGTGTTGAAGAGGTGGGCAGCTATGTTGTTGCACAGTTGGTGTTGGCCCGGCTCATAAACACCAATCCCGGATTAAAAAGGTTGTTTGACGGCTTAAATTTCACGGTATCTATCGAGACCATGCCCGAACATACCGATGACATGCCTTTTGTGGTATTAAGTGCCCCCTGTGAGTCTTTTAGGCCCGAAGGTGATATGGTCAAGATGGTTTCATTGATGTCAGGCAGTACATCGTTCGAAGAAATGGTCAGTCAGGAGTCTGTAGCACAAATGCCCAACCATTTTCAAAATCGAATTTTATCCCAGCTGACTTAGGGCGTGTCAACCTTCCGTTTATTGGGTCTGGAGTGACTGAAATCGTGTCCAATCAAGGCGCAACGAGTGCAGTTTAGTCGTTCTAAATAAGTGAGTTGCAACGCTGAGTGGCGCGATTTCAGCCATTCCCCTTCGGGCTGTGGCCATTTTATCCACTAACTGCGTTACAGCTCGTTCGCATAGAATAACTATGAGTCTCTCACTGTGCCTTGTTATTGAATAAAATGGCCTACAGCAGGCCAATAAACGGAAGGTCAACACGCCCTGCTTGAGCAGATATTTGCGCACTTGACCCGTAGTGCGCATTTAGTTACAGCTATTTGGGTATTTGTTCCGTCTCATTTTTAAGACACTCCTGAAGTTATTAGCGCTAGTTTAAGCTAACCTTTTGATTATAAGCTATTTATTACTTATTTTGTCAAGTTGGCGCGAGTTGTGCCTTAGTGAATGTGCTTAACATCAATTATTTAATTAAGGAATTTCAAGATGCCAACTCCATCCTATATGTCTATTGAAGGTACTTCTCAAGGTAATATTTCAGAAGGGGCCAACTCGGTCGAGTCAATGGGTAATGCTTACCAATCTGACCATACTGACCAAATCACTGTTCAATCATTCAGACACCAAGTGTTGATCCCGCGTGATCCACAAAGTGGTCAACCAAGCGGGCAAAGGGTTCATAAGGAATTTGTGATCACCAAGGTGTTTGATAAATCTTCGCCGAAGTTGTACGCCGCATTAACCAGCGGTGAGCGCATGTCAAAAATCATCGTAAAGTGGTACCGAACATCAATGACGGGTCAGCAAGAGCACTACTTTACCCATGAGTTGATTGATGCTGTTATTGTCGACATCTCAAGTTCAATGCCAAACGCACAAGATCCTGCCATGGCTCATTTCACCCACATGGAAGATGTTGCCTTCTCATATCGTAAAATTACCTGGACACACGAAGTGTCAGGTACTTCGGGCAGCGATGATTGGCGCGCACCAAAAGTGTAAAAACCTTTGTATATCAGGGGACTATTTGTCCCCCGGTATTTATTATTCATTTTCAGGTATAAATAATTTACTTTGTTCGATAGTTCACTACACTGGAGTCACAATATTGACAATTTTAGATGAACAGTAACGAGGCAAACTTTGTACGCTAACACAATAATAAAAATATCCTTTCAAAGCATCTGTTGTTTATGGTTATTGACCGGATGCGGCATGACCGCCCCTACCAGTGAACAGGGCGCTTCAACATTTACTTTGTTTGAACCCGACGAGATCAAGTTTTCATTCAAAATAATCTCGTCTGCCAATCAAAACCCCGACCACAATGGTCGACCTTCACCTTTAGTTCTTCGTGTTTACCAGCTATCAGATGAAACACTGTTTAAAAACAGTGATTTTTACGATTTGTACGATGACGACATCAAAGTATTGGGTCGCTCACTCAAACACAAAGATGAATTTAGTATCCCCGTTGGACAAACTTCAACCAACAACCTGACCATCCATCCACAAACGCGGTTTATTTCGATTTTGGGGGGCTTTCAAGACTTGGATAATGCAAAAGCTAAGCTATCATTTACCATTGATCCCAAAGAACCGGAACCGTTGTGTATACGCATCGAAGAAAAATCACTGGTAATGGGCCAGAACTGCTAACTCCCCAAAACAGGATGTGAACCCGTATGTCATCGAAAGTCATCTGGTATGAAGGTACTTTTATTCAGCCGCAACATTTTCAACAGCAAGAAACTTTTCTACTCCAGCAATTGGATAATCGTGTTCGCCAACAATTTCCATTTTGTTACGGTTTTAGCAAACTTAAAATCGATCACACCCGATCTACCCAGTTTTCATTGAGTTTTTGTCATGGTGTATTCCAGGATGGCACGTCATTTGTATCGCCCGAACCCGATGAGTTACCTTTGTCAATCGAGGTTAGTCATAATACAAAAGATGCCATTGTTTATCTTGCCATCCCATTAAAAAAGAAAGGAATGCCAGATGTTGGCAGCAAAGATGAACCGGGCAGTCTGGTGCGTTATCTACCTGACAATAAAGAAATTGTTGATCTGACCTCTGAACAGGGTAAAACCGCCGACCTAAAACTGGGTGAGTTACGCATTCGTTTGTTTGTTGAAGAACTAAATGTCACACAAGACAGTCAGCGTGTGCCCGATGGGTATATTAAACTGGCCGTTGCTCACATAATCGAAGTGCGTTCGGGTCAAATCAAGCTGAATGAAGAGTTTATTCCTACTATCAGTTGTTTTGACACTTCAACGATTCTCGCCAAATTTATCAGCGAGTTACATGGCATGATCTATACCCGTGCCAATGAGTTGGCTGGGCGGATCGCCAGTGTCGACGGCAAAGATGGTGTCGCGGGCACCATGGATTTTATGCTGCTGCAAATGCTCAATCGGTTCGAACCTTTGTTTGCTCACTATAAAAACCTCGTAGGCTTACATCCCTTGTTTATGTATCAGCAACTCATCAGTTTTTGCGGTGAATTGTCAACGTTTATGACACAAAGTAAACGACCGATCCCCTTTCCCGATTACAATCATGATGATCCCATCCGTTGTTTTGGTCCGATCATTAACGAAATCCATCAATCATTTTCAGTTGTGCAAGAGCAATTGGCACGAGCCATACCCTTGTCACCACCCAAAAATGGTATCAGGGCTGCGAGGATCACCGATCCGAATATTTTGGATTCAGCCAGTTTTGTATTGGCTGTTGCTGCTCAGGTCTCACCCGAAAAATTGCGCTCGCAATTTCCTGCGCAAATCAAAATTGGCCCCGGCGAAAAAATATATCGTCTGGTGCATTCTCAATTGCCGGGCATTCAAATTGTACCAATGCCGACAGCACCCAGAGAAATTCCCTATAACGCCGGTTTTACTTATTTTGAATTAAACAAGCAAAACCCGTTATGGCAAGAATTAAAAGTCTCCAAAGGCATGGCTTTTCATGTCAGCGGTGATTTTCCAGGCCTCGAAATGCAGTTTTGGTCGATTAATCGCAGATAAATCCTTGGAGTAAGCGTGAAATGAATGATCGAACGGTCATTAGACCAGGTGGCCGAAAGCCTCGAAAACCGACAACGGATCAAGGGCAGGGCGGTCAACAGCCGTACGGCCAAAATCCACAGCAAGGGGCGGGTAGTCAACAGCCGTATGGCCAAAACCCACAACAGGGATCGGGTGGCCAACAGCCGTACGGACAAAACCCACAGCAAGGCCAAGGACAACAGCCGTATGGTCAAAATCCACAGCAAGGACCGGGCAGTCAACAGCCCTATGGCCAAAACCAGCAACAGTCATCGGGATACCAGCAGGCAAAACCTTTCGCACAAACACAATCAAGTATGCAAGGTGCAGCCCCTGACTCGGGGTGTGTTGTTGATATGGTCACACCGTTGTTTGCTATGGTGGCAAACCTACAATCTGCGGGTCAGCATCCTGACCTAGAACAATTTAAAACCCATGCTATCGCGCAAATCGAATATTTTCAGTCGCAGAACTTTGGTATCGGGCCTGATCAACAATTGACTGAATATGCCAGTTATGGTGTTTGCTCGTTAATTGACGAATTAATACTGAATACCCCTTGGGGAGATTCCAGTTCATGGTCGACAGAAAGTTTGCTGGTACTTTTTCATCAAGAAGCCTGGGGTGGTGAGCGTTTTTTTGGTCACTTAGATGAGATGAAGCAGCGGCCGGGCCAAACATTGCCTGTATTGGCACTGTATTACGTTAGTCTTGAATTGGGTTTTGAGGGGCAATATCGACAATTCCCTAATGGTTTAAGACAGTTGCACGACATAAAAGATGACTTGTTTAACATTATCAAACGACAACAACCGCCATCAGATTTTGAATTGTCACCTGCTTGGCAGGGGGTTGCAGACACGCGCAGCGGTATCGTCAAATACGTGCCGTTTTGGGTGATATTATTAGTCACATTTGGCATTGGATTGATCACCTTTATTGGATTTGGTTTTGTTATCGGTGAAAGGGCAGATCCGCTTTATCGACAACTGTCTCACTTTTCAGATTTATCTCCACTTAAGGTTGCACCAAACAATATCGGTAGAATGACCCAAGCGGTAACGCCCATTGAAGAGCCGGATCTGAACAAACAAGTTGTCGATTATTATGTCTTGCTTTCTGAGATTCTGGCGCTTGAAATTGGGCAGAATCTGGTGTTACTCGAAGATGAAGACGACTCGACCATGGTCAAACTGGTTGGGGCCGAGTTATTTCAATCTGGCAGTGCCAGTTTAACCAGTGACTTTGTTGTTATAGTCCAAAAAATTGGCCTGTTCTTGGGTGAGTCAGGCATTGGCGCAACAGTTACCGGTCATACCGACAACGTACCAATGAGTTCATTGGCTTATCCGTCCAACGGGGCGTTGTCCCAAGCAAGGGCTAATACCGTCAAAGAAATATTGGTCAACAGCTCTGGCTCAAAATCCAAGATCAAAGCCTATGGGAAGGGAAGTGATCAACCATTGGTAGACAACGATACGGCAGAAAATAGAGCCAAAAATCGTCGGGTCGAGATCGTAATAATCAAATAAAATCCAAATAAAACAGCCGTTTGGCGTAGCCGGGAAGAGCAAAGTGAGTAAAGTAACAGCAATATTGAAAAATAAATGGTTTATTCAGGGAATAGGGCTATTGTTCCTGTTCTTGTTGATTTGGTTTGTAGGACCACTGATAGCGATTGCCGAGGTTTATATCTTGTCTGGTGTTGCCAGTCGGTTGCTGATTATGGTGGTGATCACCGGGTTATGGCTGGCTAATATTTTTCGCGTTAAATATCTGTCCAAAAAGACCAATGACACCCTGATGGCTGAGTTGGGACAAACCGATGCTAACGAAATCAACGATGAAACCTCGGTTATCGGTCAACGATTTGATGAAGCACTTAAAACGCTCAATACAACAAAAGGCAAAAAAGGCGCAGGGCATTTATATGAACTGCCTTGGTACATAATTATAGGACCACCAGGCAGTGGTAAAACCACCGCGCTGGTCAATTCCGGATTACATTTTCCGTTGGAAGGCCAATTTGGTACCGAAGCCTTGAAAGGTGTTGGTGGTACTCGGCATTGTGACTGGTGGTTTACTGATGAGGCTGTATTAATTGATACTGCCGGTCGCTTTACCACCCAAGACAGTCATGAATCTGTTGATAAAGCCGCTTGGCAAAAATTCATGGATCTGCTGAAAAAATATCGTAAACAAAGACCCATTAATGGCGCTTTGATTGCCGTTAGTATCACCGATATTATAGATTTGTCTGAACAAGATAGAGTGAACTATGCCTACACCATACGGCTTAGAATTGATGAACTGACCAAACATCTTGGTATTGGGTTCCCAGTTTATTTCATGTTCACCAAATGCGATTTGATTGCCGGATTCAACGAATTTTTTGCTGCCTTAAATGGGGCTGAACGTGCCCAGGTTTGGGGCGAAACCTTTGCGCTGGGCAGTGGACAACAGTGTGTCGAAAATTATCCCTTTCATTTTGAACAATTGATCGGTCGCCTCAAAAATCAGTTACTGACCCGCATACATGATGAGCGCGATATTGGCTCTCGACCTGCCATTTTGGGTTTCCCTGCGCAAATGGCCTCAATAAAAGAACCGGTTACACATTTTTTGAATGATGTGTTTTCTGGCAATCGATATCAAGGTTCAGCCATGTTGCGAGGTGTGTATTACACCAGCGGTACGCAACAGGGGACGCCAATTGATCGCCTGCTGGGAAAAATGGCCAATAATTTTGGCATGGAATCGACAGATAATATTGGTTATGGCGGTAAGGGCAAAAGCTATTTCCTCAAAAAACTATTGCTTGATGTAGTGTTTCCCGAAGCGGAGATCGCCGGTGTTGACACTAAATTGATTGCAAAGCGCATAAGACTGCAAAGACTGGGTTATTTTGGCGCAGTAGCTTCGCTGATTGGTGCTGTCTCATTGTGGGTGATTTCGTTTAACTTCAATATGGCTGACATTACAACCACCCAGACCACCCTTGAACAAAGTGCCAAGGTTGCGTTCAAAGCCGATTTGCCCAATGCCGATTTTCGTAAAACACTCGAAGAATTGAATTTATTGCGTAAGGCCAGCAATGTATTTGACCCGAGCCGGGTTTTGGCCCATTCAGGTTTATACCAAGGCGATACTCTGGTGCCTGCGACCAATGCGGCTTATCTGTCATTGCTTGAAAACAAACTATTGCCAGTGATCGCCGCTAGATTACAAGAGATCATGATTGAGCTGAGCCATCAGGGCGAAACAGCATTACTGTACGAAGTATTAAAAGCTTATCTTATGTATGCCGGGATCAACGAAAAAGCCGGTGTGCCCTTAGACAAAGAGTGGTTACTGGTGATTAGTCGTTCTGACTGGGTAAACATGTTTGCTGCCGAGCCAACGGTAGTTGAGCAGTTGGCACAGCACCACCTGTATTTGCTAGATAACAGTTCACTGAACATTGTTTTGAGGCCTGAAGATAAACATATCGTTCAGTTTGCCAGAAAAACACTTCAGAAATTACCGTTATCACAGCAGGTTTATCAGAGCATTAAACAAAACCTGATGCAGGATAATTCAAAAGACTTGTTGTTTACCGATATGGCCGGAAACTATGGATTGGATGTGTTTGTTTCTCGCAGTGGCAAATCACTAGCTTCAGTTGTCATGCCTGGTTTGTTTACCAAGGGCGGTTTTTATCAGGACTTTATCGCCAAGTCTGTCTCAAGTACTCAAGACTACTTAACTAACAACTGGGTGCTCGGTGCCTATAATGCCAATAAGTCGGCATTAAACCCAGATCAACTCAAGCGTGATGTCTTTAAACTTTATTATCAGGATTACTCAAAATACTGGAGTGGCTTGATCCGCGATTTGAAATTCAAGCCGGTAGAAAACATGGGGCAGGGATTGGCCATCATTCAAAGTGCCACCGACATCAATGGACCGATAGAAACACTGGTCAAAACCATTGCGTTACAAACCAACCTTTCACAACCCATATCATCGGGGGCTACCGGGCAGGGGGTTTCTGATGCCCTTGGTGTTGTCAGTGGCAAGGCGCAAAGTTTGGCTTCTAAAGCCAACCAACTGGCCAGAGCGAGTAATAAGGTCGGGTTATCAAAGATGCTGGGTCAGCCAGTCACTCAACATTTTCAGGCTTACCATCTACTGGTAAAGTCCAAAAGTGGTACTCCAATGATTGACCGCTTGGCGATAGAGTTTCGCAAGTTTGCGGTGTCTTTAAATGAGACTTTGGTTGACAGTGTTTCAAGAACAGCAGCTCTGAAGGCCGTACAACAAAGAGTGCAGGGTATAGGGCGCGACCCGTTTAGCGCATTACGCTCACAAATCACCTTTTTACCACCACACTTAAAAGGCTGGTTAAAAGGCATGAGTCAAAATGGCTGGTCGATGATGTTGAGTAAAGCCAGGGAAGATATCAACCTATTGTGGACTGAAGAAGTGATAGGTTATTACGATTCAGCAATTGTCGGGCGTTATCCATTGGATTTGGCCTCGTCAGTTGAACTTGAATTGCGAGACTTTACAGCTTTCTTCAAACCCAAAGGCCGGGTCGAAAACTTCATCCAGCAATATCTAAAACCGTTCATCAATACCAAAAGTGCGCAATGGCGACCTGAAACCATCGATGGTCAGGTCATGGAACTGAGCACGTCAACACTCAATCAGCTGCAAAATGCGCATAAAATTTCCCAATTGTTTTTTTCCAGCAACGCCAATTCACCGCGAATTGCTTTTGTCATGAAACCTCTAAGTCTGGATTCTGGCATTAAACGGTTCAGTTTTGTGCTGGGTGGACAGAAAGTTGAATATGCCCATGGCCCGAGGCGTGCTGTCTGTATGAGCTGGCCATTGGACCCGGGAAATGAGCAGGCCAGAATCAGATTGACGCCACAAACTGGAGCGACAATTGCCAGTTCAATGCAAGGTCCTTGGTCATTATTCAGAATACTTGAATCGGCTACTTTAAAACCGACCGGACAGCGTTCAACTTATCAGGTGTTGTTTGAACTTGATGGCTTGAAAGCCCAATTTGAATTAAGGGTTGATAGTGAATTTAACCCTTTGGGTGACAGACTGTTGCAAAACTTCAGCTTACCACAGGAGTTATAAGACAAAAATGGCGGGATTTTACGGAAAAATACCATCTAAAGGCGACTTTCTCTCACGAGGATTGAGCAGAGATATTATTTCTGTGCTTGATGATTGGTTTCAGACTGGCATGATTGAAAGTAAAACGGCTTTAGGGGAGCAATGGCAAGGGTTCTATCAAGTCGCCCCCATTTGGCAGTTTTACCTCAGCCCCGGTATATTGGGCGACAATGCCTGGTTTGGCGTATGGATCGCCAGTGTTGATCGGGTTAATAGAAGCTTTCCAATGACTTTGCTGGCCCACAATGAAACAAGCATTGCTACAGTTGGCGAGTTTCGCCAGTTTGACCGTTGGCTGACTGATTGTGAAGACTTGTTATTGGACGCATTGGAACCAGATCTCGATTTTGATGATTTTTGCCTGGCAGTCGAACGGCAAACCCCCAAACAGATATCAACCGAACAAACCAAGATTGATCAGGCCTTCGAAACAATTCCCTTACCAGAACAAACAACTGACAAAGCCCCAGAACAAAGCCCCTTTGAGCAGCGCCTTAGTGCTGGGGAAAGTGCACTGGAGAAGATTTCTGAACATTTGAACATTGATATTGGCTTTAAAACACCAAAGCCCGCCAATGTGACACCAGCCACAGACTGCAATACGTTTGGTTTTGGGGTCAATCTGGCCAAAGCAACCTTTGATGTTAATCGACATTCACTGTCCGCTGGTGATGGGCCATTTTCAGTGTGGTTAAGTCAGGGCAATGATGTTATTGGTGAACAGTTAATTGTGACCAAAGCATTGCCCGACAAAACCGACTTTGCCAAATTTCTCACAGGGTTTGATGTTAATGAGTGAACTAAATACCAAGATATCCGCAGACTTTACCTGGTCAGTGGTCAGCTTCACCGATACCGGCAAAGTCCGAAAAATCAACGAAGATGATTTTATGGCCAATAATGCCCAAGCACATTGGGCAGTGGCCGATGGCATGGGCGGCCATGATGCCGGAGATGTGGCCAGCCAAGCAATATCCAAAGCACTGTACAAAATCGATCAAACCGCTGAGTTTGGTGTATTTGTTGATCGCGTAGAAGACTGCCTGATCGAAGTGAACCAAAACTTGAGAACATTGGCCGGTGGTGGCGACCGCGTTATCGGTAGTACCGTGGCTGGATTAGCCATTCAACAGCAATATGCGCTGTATTACTGGGTTGGCGATAGTCGAGTCTATCGATTTAGAAACAAAACGTTAAAACAGCTGAGTATTGATCATACCTATACTCAGGAGTTAGTTGATCAAGGCAAAATCAGTATTGCCGAGGTCGCAAACCATCCAGATAAAAACGTTATTACCCGTGCGGTTGGTGCTGATGAACATTTGTTTGTTGATTTTGAAATCGAAAAAATAAAAGCGAATGACGTTTATTTCATCTGTAGTGATGGCGTTGAAAAAGAAATGGATGACAAACAGGTTGAACAGATATTGGTTGAGCATCAAGACAATATGGCTGATGCCGGAAAAATCATTTTGGATACCGTAATAGCAAAGGGGGCACGCGATAATGTCACCTTTATTCTTGTGTCTTTGCAACAGCAATAAGTCTTTGATATGGCAACTTTTAAAAATCAGTTAAACGAATATCTAGAAAACCGGATTGACCTGGCACAGTTGGAAGCAACACTTGAGGCTGAGGTCAATAATGCGCCGTTACAGGCGACTAATTACAAGAATGCCTTGCGCAATCTAAGCAACCAAAATGTTATTCAACCTGAGGTTTGCGAGCGATTGTGCACTGTTATTGATGGATGCACCAGTGGTTCTCAATCTGCAATTATTGAATCGTCAATGCCAGAACCCGCCCCTCCTGAGGTTGGTGTTTTTGAATCGTTGCTTGAGGGGTTTGGGGCCCACGAAGTGGGTTACAAAGCACTCGAAAAAGGGCTATTGACCGATTTAACAGTGCATCCTGAAAATAAAGATAATTATGCCGACCTATTGAATGAGTTACTTGGTAAAGCGGCAATATCAAAACCGGTATTTGATGATTTGATCGCGGCAATAGATGAGCACTTAAGCCAACAAGAAGGCCAACAAAAAATGGGGTCTTCAGCGCCTCATGGCAAGTTTTCAGGTGAACAGGTTGAACCTGCCGGGGAGGATTTCCCCTCAAAACTGGCACTGTTTTTGGCTCATCGGCTCGGTTATGAACAACTTGAAAAGGCATTGTTGGCGGATATCGGCAAAAATGAACAAAACAGACAACCTTGCACAACGCTGTTAGAGACAACTTTTGCACAAGGGAAACTCAAAAAGGTTGTTTATGAGGCACTGTTACAAAACATAAACCCGCAACAGTCTGTCGTCGTAGAGCCTGCTGATATCGAACCTCCAGTTGAAGTTGGAGTCGAAGCGATTGTGGAATCGGCGCCTGAGCCTGAGCCAGAGCCAGAGCCTGAGCCGGATCCAGCACAAGTCTTGATTGATGTACAGATTGATGGATGCGGTGATTGACGTGTGTTGAATGGCCTGTGTTAGTTTATGCACTGATTGATGTGTTGATTGATTGATAGATTGATGAGT
>JABSOG010000249.1 GCA_013216025.1 Algicola sp.
TAATCGGTCGCTTGCTGCACGACTCAAAATTAATTTTCGAAGACCAACTGGCCGCCATCGAAAACGACAGCAAAAAAATGGGCACCACCGGCGACAGAATCGATTTGGCACTGCTGGTTGACGGTTTGCAGTCAGAGCGTGAACAAGGCATCACCATCGATGTCGCCTATCGTTATTTTTCTACCGACAAACGAAAATTCATTATCGCCGATACCCCGGGCCACGAACAATACACCCGTAACATGGCAACCGGCGCATCAAACTGTGATATCGCCATTATTTTGATCGACGCCCGTTATGGCGTGCAAGTGCAAACCCGCCGACATTCGTTTATCTGCTCTTTGCTGGGCATAAAACAAGTGATAGTGGCGATAAACAAAATGGATTTGGTTGAATTTTCGCAAGCGAGATATGAAGAAATTAAAGCGGACTATCAAACATTTGTTAAAACCCTCAATATTGCCAATGTAGAGTTCGCCCCCATTTCGGCGCTTGAGGGCGACAACGTAGTGCACCGCTCTGAAAATACCCCGTGGTATCAGGGCGAAACCCTGATGACCTTACTCGAAACTACGGTTATCACCGCCAATGTGCCATCGGATGCTTTTAGGCTACAGGTGCAATATGTCAATCGGCCCCATCTGGATTTTAGGGGATTTTGCGGCACCATTGCATCGGGCAGCATTGCCGTCGGTGACGAAATCATCGCCCTGCCATCGCGTAAAACATCTAAAATAGCGTCAATTGTCGATTTTGACGGCGAAATGGCGCGTGCTCATACGCCTCAGGCCATTACCTTGACCCTAGAAGACCAGATTGATATCAGTCGTGGTGAGATGATTGTTAAACCTTCAGCGATACCACAATCGTCTCATACGGTTGTGGCTGATGTGGTGTGGATGTATGAAGACGCCCTGGTGGCCAATCGTGAATTCCACATTAAACACGGCAGTAAATTGACCACCGGTCATGTATTGGATTTTCAGTTCAAAGTTGATGTAAACACCATGGCACATGACTGTGAGGCGGTCGAACTGGCTTTGAACGAAATTGGCCGTTGTGTATTTCACGCTAACGAAAAACTGCATTTTGATGCCTATGACGACAACCAGTCTACCGGTGCGTTTATCATTATTGACCGTATTACCAATATCACCGTCGGCGCGGCGATGATTGTGGGTTCGGCTGATGCGCCAGATGAAGGGTTGAGTGAAGGGCCGATTGAAGGGGAGAGAGAAGACCAGCGTTTTAGCGACTTCGAACTCGAACTCAATGCGCTGGTTCGTAAACATTTTCCACATTGGCACGCCCGTGATTTATCGGCGTTGATGAAATCGGGCAAATAGTGGCCATTGAACAGTGGTTGATGGTGGCGATTTTTGCCGCCACAGTGGCCGGGTTGATAAAAAACCAGAAACAGCCAGAGCGGGTTTTTATCGGTGCTACCTTGTGTTGCTTGGCTTTATCACTGGTCTCGGTCGAAGAGGTGTTGTTCAATGCCACCAACTCAGGGCTGGTGAGTTTAGTTTTACTGATTATCTGCTCATTCGCGCTTGAACGTACCGGGTTTTTACGGCTACTCAGCCAAAACCTGTTTAGAGGGTCAAAAACAACCGCTTTGTTAAGAACCCTGTTCTCTAGCGCCTTAGCGTCTGCTTTTACCAACAATACCGCCGTTGTGGCGGCACTGATCTCTCCCATCAAAAATAACACCCTAATTAATCCCGGCAAATTATTGTTGCCTATGTCGTATGCGGCCATCTTGGGTGGTACGTTGACGCTGGTCGGCACGTCAACCAACTTGATTGTCAACTCTTTGATGATCAAACAAGGACAACCGGGACTGGGTTTTTTCGATTTCACGGCAGTGGGCGCTGTCGTGCTAGTGTGTTGCATGGGGGTGATATTACTCAATTTGCGGGTGTTGCCAGACCAAAAGGTGCAGACCAAAGCTGTTTTGTCTTATTTTGTTGAGGCCGAAGTCGAACTGAACTCCGACTTGATTGGTAAGTCGATACAAGACAATGGCCTACGAAATCTTGAAGCGCTGTTTTTGGTTGAAGTGATTCGTGGTGACCAATTGATAACCCCGGTGACGCCCGAACACATTATTCGTGGGGGCGACAAGTTAATTTTCTCTGGCGATGTGTCAAAAATCCTAGTGTTACAACAGTTTTCGGGGCTCAGGTTATTTGCCGAACAAGACAGCCTGCTGCAACGAAACCTCACCGAAGTACTGCTAAAACCCGATTCAACGATTGTTGGTAAAACCCTTAAAAGCAGTGGTTTTCGCGCCCGTTTTGATGCCGCTGTGGTGGGCATTCGCCGAGAAGGCGGCGAGTTGTCGGGGAAATTGGGCGACATCACCCTATTGGCCGGAGACTTTCTGGTGCTGGCGGTGGGCAGTGATTTTGTCGAACGTCAAAACCTGACCAAAAACTTCTATATCATCAGCGGTGTTAAACCCGACGATATGTTGCTGGGCTGGCGCGACAAAGCCACTTTGTTTGGTTTTGTCGGTGCGATTGCGGCTTCTGTTGTTTTTTCGATACCTTTGGTCAAATGCTTGATTTTTTACACTGCTTTTTTGGTCGCATCCGGTTGCCTCACGGTCAATGAGATCAAACGTCGTTTTCCGATAGAAATTTGGTTGCTGGTGGTCAGCGCACTGACACTGGCCAACGCACTAGAAAATACCGGCGTGGCGATGATTATCGCCAACAATATTCACCTGTTGCTGGCAGGTCAGGGGGTGATGTGGGCGTTTGTGGTGATTTTTTTGGTCACCTTGCTGGTCACCGAGCTTATTACCAACAATGCCGCAGCGGTGTTGGTCTTTCCCATCGCTTACAACGTGGCCATTGGCCTTGATGTCAGCCCTATGCCCTTTATCATGGCGGTGGCCTTTGCCGCCAGTGGTAGTTTTATCAGCCCGTATGGTTATCAAACCAATGTCATGGTTTTTAATGCCGGCAACTACAACCTGATGCATTTTGTCCGGTTTGGTTTGCCGGTATCGGTGGTTTACAGCGTAACCTGCCTGTATATGATCCCCCTGGTTTTCCCATTTTAAGAGAGTCCATTTTAAGAAGGTCACATGAAAACAGACAATACCGTTTGGCATGATCACCAAGTCACGCAGGCACAGCGCGCACAACAGAAAAACCAACGTCCCTGTTTGTTGTGGTATACCGGCCTAAGTGGGTCAGGCAAATCTACCATTGCCAATGCGGTAGATAGGCAATTGTTTCAACTGGGTAATCACAGCTACCTGCTTGATGGCGACAACGTACGTCACGGCCTCAATGGCGACTTGGGTTTTACTGATACCGACCGGATTGAAAACATTCGGCGCATCAGTGAAGTCGGCAAATTGTTTGTTGATGCCGGGTTAATCGTCTCAACCGCATTTATCTCTCCATTTCAGGCCGACCGCGATACCGCCCGAAAAATGTTTGAACAAGGATTGTTCATTGAAGTGTTTGTCGATACGCCATTAGCAGTGTGCGAAAGCCGTGATCCAAAAGGGCTGTACAAAAAGGCCCGCTCAGGTGAAATAAAACACTTCACCGGCATAGATTCGGCCTACGAAGCACCACTACAACCGCAGATAATCGTCAAAACTGCGCAGAGCGATGTTCAGACGTGTGCCCGACAAGTGATTGACTACCTTAAACAGCAAGGGTTTATCAATTAATGCTTTTCGTTCAATTCGATATAGGCGTATAATCGCGCATAATTTTCTGTTCAATGGGGTGAAGCTCGGCAATTTGACCGTGTTTAGTCGCTTCTTTGACCTATCAGTTATTGTTTTAGTTTAAGTTTCAGGCATCGTGTTAGTGGTGCTTGCTGGGAGTTAATTGGGAATTCTATGAAAGTAACTGTGTTTGGAACCGGTTATGTCGGTTTGGTAACAGGTGCCTGTTTTGCCGATGTAGGTCATGACGTGTGCTGTGTCGATATCGACAAGGACAAAATCACAAGCCTGAAAAATGGTGAGATACCTATCTATGAGCCTGGCTTGACAGAGATCGTGCTCGGCAATATTGCCCAATCACGTCTGGTATTTACCACAAGTGCCGAAGAAGGCGTTGCACATGGCCATGTCATATTTATTGCTGTTGGTACACCGCCAAAAGAAGATGGTACCGCAGACTTGCAATACGTACTCAAAGTGGCCCAAGACATTGCCAGTCACCTAGACGGTCAAACGGTGATCGTCAACAAATCAACAGTCCCTGTGGGCACCGTTGATTTGGTTGAACAAACAATCAGTGAAACACTGGCGGGTCGGTCTCGTACAGATGTGATTTTTGATGTTTGCTCAAACCCTGAGTTTCTTAAAGAGGGTTCAGCCATTGCTGATTTCAGAAAGCCCGATCGTATCGTGGTGGGTCATAAGCATAAACGGGTAAAAGACGTGATGCGAGAGCTGTATGCTCCCTTTAACCGCAATACCGACAAACTGATTTTTATGGACCCGCGTTCATCCGAACTGACCAAATATGCCGCCAATGCGATGCTGGCGACCAAAATCTCTTTTATCAACGAAATTTCGAACATTGCTGAGCATGTCGGCGCCGACATCGAACATATTCGTCAAGGCATTGGTTCTGATCCCCGTATTGGCACCCACTTTATTTATGCGGGTTGCGGTTATGGCGGTTCGTGTTTCCCCAAAGACGTTAAAGCCCTCAATCAAATTGCCAGGGCACATGGCTGCGACACCAAATTGCTTGCAGCGGTAGACAACGTTAACGAATACCAAAAAATCCGCATGGCTGACAAAGTGTTGAAGTACTTTGACCAAGATGTTAAAGGCAAAAAGTTTGCGTTTTGGGGCTTGTCCTTCAAACCTGATACCGACGATGTACGCGAAGCCACCAGTAAAGTGGTCATTGAAAAATTGTTGGCCCGTGGTGCATCTGTGGCGGCTTATGACCCACATGCCATGGATGAGTTTCAAAAACACAATCAGGGCCTGCAAAACATCGAATATATCGACGACATGATGGCCGTGCTAGAAGGGGCCGATGCTTTGATTATTTGCACCGAGTGGCGTCATTTCTGGTCACCAGACTTTGCCCGTATTAAAGAAAGCTTAAACCGTCCGGTTATTTTTGATGGCAGAAATGTATACAACCCCGATCAGATGGCTGAGCAGGGTTTTGAGTATTATGGTGTGGGACGAGGTTTGTCTGTCAGCATCGAATTGGAGTTAGAATAATGTTGAATTTTGCGCTAGTGGGTTGTGGACGTATTGCAAAACGTCACTCTGAATTGTTGGGCGATAGTCAGATTGAAGGTGCTCGTTTAGCCGCCGTTTGCGACAACGTGTTAGACCGCGCCAAAGCGATTGGTGAACGGTTTTCAGTGCCATTTTATGCCGACATGGATGAAATGATGACAGCCGAAAACATTGACGTTGTGGTGGTGCTAACCGAAAGCGGAAAACACGCCGAACACGTCATTAACCTGGCCAAATACGGCAAAGACCTGATGGTCGAAAAACCGATGGCGTTGACCCTCGATGATGCCGATTTAATGATCAGCGAATGTGACAAATACAACTGTCGTTTGTTTGTGGTTAAACAAAATCGCTTTAACGTGCCAATAGTAAAACTACGCGAAGCCGTTGAGCAACAGCGTTTTGGTAAAATGGTATTGGGCACTATCCGCGTACGCTGGTGTCGCCCGCAGGCCTATTACGACCAAGACAGCTGGCGCGGCACTTGGGCACAAGATGGCGGCGTATTGACCAACCAAGCCAGTCACCACATCGACTTGCTCGAATGGATGATGGGCGATGTAGAAAGTGTTTTTGCCAAAAGCACCACCGCATTGGTCAACATCGAAGCCGAAGACACCGCCGTGGTGACCGTTAAATTCAAAAATGGCGCACTGGGTATTATCGAAGCGACCACCGCGGCCCGTCCAAAAGATTTAGAAGGTTCAATCTCAATTTTGGGTGAAACCGGCACCGTTGAAGTGGGCGGTTTTGCCGTTAACCAGATGAAAACCTGGAGCTTCATAGAAAAACAAGCAGGTGACGACGAAGTACTCGAAAAATACAGCGTTAACCCGCCAAGCGTTTACGGTTTTGGTCATCAGGCTTACTACGAGCATGTGGTTGACTGCATTAAAAACGATGCAGCCCAGTTGGTCGACGGATTGGTTGGTCGTAAGAGCTTAGAGCTTATCTCGGCCATTTACGAGTCTATCGAAACCGGCAAAGAAGTGTTTTTGCGCTTTAAAGCCGAAAACTGTCGGCTTGGTGGTAAGTAATGGGCAGTAAATAATGATAGCGGATACGGCCATCATTCATCCCAACGTCGTGTTGGGCGAGAATGTCACGATTGAAGATTACTGCATAATCGGCAGCCCGTTTAAAGGCTGTGATGGGGCGAAAACCTTAATTGGAGACAACGCCGTCATTCGCGCCCACACCATTATTTATGCGGGCAACAAAATTGGCAACAATTTTCAAACCGGCAACAAAGCCAATATCCGCGAACTGAACGACATTGGCGATGATGTCAGCATTGGCACCTTGTCGATTATCGAACATCACGTCAAAATTGGTGATGGTGTACGCATTCATTCGCAGGTTTTCATTCCCGAGTTCAGTGAACTCAAAACAGATGCCTGGATTGGCCCGAACGTGGTGTTCACCAATGCCAAATATCCGCGTTCGCCAGATGTTAAAGACAAATTAGTGGGCCCAACCATTGGCGTTAACGCCAAAGTGGGTGCCAATTCAACCTTGCTGCCGGGCGTTGTCATTGGCGACAATGCGCTGATTGGCGCAGGCAGTTTGGTCAGTAAAGATGTGCCAGACAATTCAGTAGCCGTGGGTCACCCGGCAAAAGTGGTTAAACAAGTGAGTTATTAAGATGGTCAAGTTTTTAGATTTATATGCCCAATACCAGACAATAGAAAGCGAAATTAACGCCGCTATTGCTGATGTTATCAAAAATACCGCCTTTATTGGTGGTGCCAGAGTCAAGAATTTCGAAACCGGGTTTGCCGAGTTTCAACAAGCCGAGCATTGCATTGGCGTAGGCAACGGCACCGATGCAATAGAAATTGTCATCGAAGCGCTGAACATGCCAGCGGGCAGCGAAATTATCGTTGCCGCCAACAGCTTTATCGCCAGCTCAGAAGCCATCACTCGCAGCGGTCACAAAGTGGTTTTTTGTGATTGTGATGAGACCAACTATGGCCTCAACATCGATAGCCTTAAAAGTAAAATCAACGACAACACCGCAGCCATTATGGCCGTTCATTTATATGGTCACCCGTGTGACATGGATGCCATTATGGCACTGGCCAAACAACACGACTTAAAAGTGATAGAAGATTGTGCTCAGGCCCATGGCGCCGAATACAAAGGCCGCCGCGTAGGCGCAATTGGCGACTATGGTACTTTTAGCTTCTATCCGGGCAAAAACCTCGGTGCTTATGGTGATGGCGGCGCGATTGTGACCAACAACGAAGCATTGGCCATTAAAGCCCGCAAGATAGCCAACCATGGCCGTATCGCCAAATACGATCACGAATTTGAAGGCCGTAACTCGCGTTTAGACGGACTGCAAGCCGCGATATTGAGCGTTAAACTCGGCCACCTTAACGGCTGGATAAACCAAAGAATTTCAATCGCCGACAGCTACACCGAATTACTGGCCGATTGCACCGACATCGTATTGCCACAGCGCGCCGAGTGGGCCAGACAGGCCTATCACTTGTATGTCATTCGCACTGACAAACGTGACGAGTTAAAGCAATACTTGGCAAGCCAAGACATACAGTCTGGCGTTCATTACCCGATTGCCCTGCCAAAACTGGCGGCATACGAGTACCTAGGACAAGCCGAAGAAGACTTTTTTGCCCACAAAACTGACAGCCAATTGCTGAGCCTGCCGATTGGCGAGCACATGAGCATGAAAGATGTTGAGACAGTGGCTGCAGCAGTTAAAGCGTTTTTCGCGCAGTAAATCGTGGTGTTTTTGGTAGGCGGGCCGTCGGCAATGCTGCGAGCAATTGTTGACCCTCTCCTACCTAATTACATCGTTTTTCGCCAATATCACCTCTTACCTACGCAACAAATATAGCGCACTGTATTTATCATTTGGCCGCCATTGCTGCCGTCATTTTTTTCCATTTTGACTTTTGAATTTGCATCCCGCAGAAACAACCTTATATTTCGGCTTCATATCTCGTTATAGACGCACCTTTTTAGGCCTTTGTTTTAGAAGCTGGCAAAGTGACGAGAGTCAATCGACCCGTTACGGCGGCGTATCGACTATACAAAGCAAACAAATAATGGCCGTAAACTGATTGCTACCTATGTGTTTCATCTAGGTTTTAAAATAGCTTTGTTATTTATCGTGAGCTGGCGCTCGTTTTTGCGACTGGATTGACGTCTCGCTTATTCCTAATTGCCATCACAATGGGCATCTAAACCACTAACCAATGCAGGTAAATATGAACATACCATCGCCATTTGAACGATTTATAAAGCATTATACTGTTATAGAAAGCTGCAAAACCACAATGGCTGGTGGCACTGCAGCCGTGCCTGACGTACCCGGTTATACCGAGCTTGCTGACCAATTTGCTGGTTGTTCGTTTTATCATGGCCTATACAGATTGTTTACCGCTGAGGACGTCGAAAAATGGACCCCGTTGGTCTTAGGGATCTTCGGTCAGTTTAAAGGTAAGATAAACTGTTTTGCCAGCAACTGGATGGGATATATTTATGCTTGGGATTATACCGAGCAATGTGTTTGGATGCTCGACCCGGGGTTTGGTGAAGCAATGAAAATGCCTTGCGATTTTTATCAACTGCATAACGAAGAATTTGTCGACTACGCTGACGATTCGCTTGAAAAGAGTCACTTTGACCAATGCCAGCAATCAAACCCGGGTGAACTCGACAATAACGCCTGTTATGGATATATCGTTTCGCCGTTTTTGGGTGGAGAAGATGAGCTGGCCAACAGGGAGATCACGGATATGGAAGTATACTGGTCGATATGTGCTGACATATACACACAGGTACAATAACCCATGCCATTCACCCTCGCTCATGTCGCTGCATATGTACCTTTTTAAGGTCTTTTTACGGGCTTGTTCAGACAACGATTGTTGGTTGCCTGAAACGTTTAGTTTTATTTGGTGGCGGGTTGCGTTGACCTGATAAGGGGGTTGTAAGGGCAAACTCCTGTGTCTGCTTTTTATATGCATTGCTCTGATATTGCTATGGGTTGCTTAGTTGAGGTCAATCAAGGGGAATGCCACCCAAGGATGGAGGGAATGCGGCAATGCTTGGAGCATATTGTCTTTGCCCCTACGATTGCCAAACAGGTTTGCGCTACATTCTTGTGCAATTAACCAGCGACTAGTTTGTGGTGTTTATTGCTTGTCAGGATCAGTGCCCTGCTTTTTGTAGCATGGCCTTTAACCTTGCATTTTCTTGTTTTAATTCTACTGCGCTGGCTTCCGCAGTATCTGCCCTCTTTGTCTCAGATGCGGCCAAAGCAACAGCTTCTTCCTTTTCTAGCTCAATTTGCTCGGTTTGTGCCAATCTGGATGCCTTGGTAGCTTGATCGCGCATATAATCTTCGCGAGCAAGATAACGCTTGTAATCATTTTGTTTGTCGGAAATTTGCTGTAGAACTTTCATAGCGCGCCTCAACATGGGGTCATTGACTTCGTTCGGTAGTGTGAGCCAATGTTTGCCGTTAATGAAAAAGAATGGCCAAACGTCTGTAGCTCCCAATGCCTTGGGTGCAGCCCATTTCTCTAATTCTATCAAATGAATGGCCATATGGTCACTAACGGGCCCGTTTATCTTTCAAAGTTGAGCTCTGGAATCGCTGAACATGCGCCAATCAAGGCGGATGACTGCCGGTTTAGTCATCTAAATCAAGGTCATTCAACGAAGAGTGGCGCATGTTCAGTGGTTCCCCTTCGGGCTGTGG
>JABSOG010000250.1 GCA_013216025.1 Algicola sp.
GGGTTGCTTGAACCATGCGCTACTGACTCAGGCTTTTATTCTGTCTCAAGGTTTGAATTTCAAAGGTTGGGTCGCTAATATCGTTGCGCCCGAAACGCTTCACATCGATGAGAATATAGCCACGCTAAAACAACAAATGTCAGCTCCCTTGCTGGCGACAGTGCCTTTTATTGCAGGTGGGCATTTTGATGAAATTAAATTTGATATTTGATGTCCGGGTACCATAAGCCTTCATAAACAAATTAGTCAATTTCACCAAATTGTATCGAACAGTACGGTAACCGTTTTTTATCTTTACCGTAACCATCTGAAACTAAGGTGTTTATTAAGAGGCATAGAATGTGCAAACCAGCATCTAGGTTTTCCATATTTTATCAATCTGATGTCATATTAAGGACACTTTATGAACTTGTTTAAAAAATCTGCCATTACCGTCGTTGCTGTATTTATTTTATTTTTGGGTTTGATTTTCATTATCCTGCCCGGACCTGCCATCATTTTAATCCCCGTAGGACTGGCGTTACTCAGTCTTGAATATCCTCAAGCAAGAAAGTGGCTGGTTAAGTTTCAACGCTTTATGAGTGTGAGTGCGGCGAAAATGGATAAGATGATGCGGGATCGTCGACGATAATCGTCGTCGTGGTCGGAGTGGGAGTATACGCCGCGATGCGGCGTATACAAAGGGGGTTGAGCACGAGACCAAGGTTATAAGCAAATCCCGGGACTCGGTGATCAAACACGCTACAAGTACATCCCTGTAATGCTCGGCCAAAACTTCCATGTTTTGGACGGCCTGCTCACCGAGTCCCAGACTTTACATCAAACCTTTGGTGCTCGTAAATGAGAGAAAAGCCACCATCCTCCCCGGCCGCCACCCAAATGGCAACGGACGTTGCGAAAAAATAAAATAACAGCTTCGCTGTGCTGCGAAGCAGCAGATGCCTTTCGGCGCGGCTGCGCCTTTTAAACAACGTTGTTGTTGATATTACGGAGTAATATCGAGGGTGGCGGCCGGGGTGGTTGGTGGTTTTTTTTCTTCAGCACGAGCGCCAAGGTTTGATGCAGGGTTTGATATGTTGTTTTCAGACCGTCAAATTCAGGGATGAATTTGCCGAGCCACATGGATGTGCTTGTGCGTGTCTGAAAATAACATTTCAGACCCTGCTGCATTGAGCCTTGGTCTCGTGCTCATCTCATTGCCTGTACACCGCATTGCGGTGTACATCACCCACCAACCTCCTTCTGCGATTGACAAATCACATTCCCACCCCGTGATTGGGATTTTTCTAATGCCGCTTGGGTAATATCACAAATCTGCTGTTGATCGAGAGTGTTTTCGTGGGTGATGGTAGTCATACCGATAGACACCGTGATCACCTTGTGTAGTTGTGCCTCTTTATGCTCTATGCTCAGGGACTCTACATAACTACGGATTTCTTCGGTGATGCTGTGGACATCGTTGGCATCGTTAACAGTCAATAGGCAAGCCATGCTGGCTTGGGTGAAGCGAAAACACAAATCGTGGTTGCGACTACAGACGTTTTGAATGATCCCCGCGATGGTCGTTACCACATCATTGCCTCTTTTGACGCCATGATTTTCTTGGTAACTGTCAAAATGATCAATATCTATCAGTAACATGATGAAAAGGCTTTTTAGCCGGTTGGCGCGGTATAGTTCGCCTAAAAAGCGCATGTTGAAATATCTTCGACTGTAAAGATTGGTTGTCTCATCGGTGATACTCAATTCCAGCGATTGTTTGATCTCGGTGATGTCGTAAGATAGAGAAGCTACCGCAAAATTTTCTTCATTTTCACCAGCCAGTGGATAAATCACGGTGTAATAGATGTGTTTACTTTTGTCCTTGTGGGTCATGGCTTCTTCGATTTCAACCAGATCATTGGTTGACAGCGCCAGTAGATCATGTTCCCAAATATCATCGGCAACGTTGGGGGGAAACAAGTCATGGATATTACTGCCGACAAATTGTTTGTTACAGACATTTTCAATCAAATTGCAACGCTCATTGGCCACAATCACATTACCTTGCAGGTCTTTTGCAGAGATAAGGATAGGTGCTTTGTTTAAAATGGCCTCGGTAGTCTTGCTGACTTCTTGCAAAGACTGCACTTGTTGACGTAGTTGGCCGATTTCTTCAAGCAATTGCTGTTTGGTTTTGTCTGCGTCTTTCATCTGGTCTGCATACCTTGTGGTTAGTGCCCATTGTGTAACGGGTTATACTCTTCCTTGAGTATAACGGTTATTCTTCAACTTGCTTACAAAGCGCTACAATCGATTGTAAATAGTTGTTTTATAGGGGTTTTTAGAACCCGCCCCTAAATCCAAGCGTAAATCCTCGGCCAGGTAAAGGCACGATATCTTTAAGAAAAGACGAGTGTACGCGGGCATGTTCATCAGTCAAATTATGGACTTTAAAATACACTGTCATATCACCAAATGCTCCGCTTAGATTACTATCAAGGTAGTAATTAAAATTCAGGTCGATCATGGTGTAACCGGCGGTTTGGGTCTCTTCAAAACTGGTATCTTGTTGCCTGGCAAATCGACTCAGATTGAACTCGGTGCTGAAGTTGTCGGCTTCATAGTTGAGAGTGACGCCCAATCGCATCGGCGGGATACGCGGCAGATTGGTGCCACCGTCGAGTTTGCCGCGAATATAATCGCCATAAACCGTGAGTTTTAACGGATCAGACAACTGGTAAATCACCTTGCCTTCAAACCCGTACATGGTGGCGTTTTGCCGGGCGTAAACCAACACCGGCAAACCGGCTTCATCTTCATGGGCATCAGGGGCTTCTTCAGTATGATCATGTCCGTGACCCGCCTCTAAAAATAGTCCGGTATGTTGTTGATAATAAAAGTCATCAATCTGGTTATAAAAGGTATTAAACACAAACCCTAACTCACCTTCATATTTACGCAGGGTAAAATCAAGGTTGAAAGACGTTTCCATTTCCACTTTTTGATTGTTGATGTCAATGTGGAATTCACCATTATCCTCAGGGTGCACATCAAACAATATGCCGGTTTCGAAACTTCGAGTGCCTATATGTGCCCCAAAAGAAAACATTTCTGATGCCGAAGGGGCACGCTGAGAGTAAGCAGCCGAAATGGCAAAGTTGTAGCCCGGTGAAAAATCCCATATTAGCCCGACAGAAGCGCTCAGTGGGTTAAACGATTGCTTATCGAATGCCACTAAATCATCGCCTTCGTCAACTTCGTCGCTGTGTTCTTCATGTTCACCTAATGACAACTCAACAGGCGCTGCACTGATTTGCAAATGTTCAAGTCGAGCACCAAATTGCACTAAAACGTCATCAAAATGTTTTTCTTCGAGCCAAGACACCGCCCATGCATCCGTTTTTGACGGTGGGGTAAAAGCTTCAGCGCCGATGGCGGTAAAGTCGCTTTCTTTGTAATGTAGGCTAAAAGCACCACTGAATCCGGCCACTTCGTTGTGAAATACATCAAAACGACCTTCAAAACTGGCGTTGTCAAATGTGGTGCCGACCACGACACCTTCAATTTCTTTGTGGAGGTAGTCGGTGTAGGCAAACTTGCTGTGTACTGCGCTGACAAACTCGTGAGCAAAGGTCAACTCAGTGATAAATTGATAACGGTTTTGTCGCATGTCAGCGTAAACGCTGGGCTCGGTGGCATCAGGATCAGCACCTTCTTCATGGTCGGCATGACCGGGCACGTCATATTGGCGCTCAACCCGGCCATATGAGATACCAACAAAACCATTATCCATTAAATAGCTGGTGCCTGCGGTGAATCCGTTGGATTTAGACGAGCTGTTTTCTAACCGGTTTGATTTGATTTCATCGGCGTGCTGATCCTCGTGCTCAAGTTTGTGTTCGTCATGATGCAAGTCAGCCTCTCCGGCCAACTTATAATCACCAGATTTACGCCAAAAGCTGTCAAAGTGATAACCAATGTCGTCTATGGCGGTGTTATAACTGACAGAAACGAGGTTGTCTAAAGACACCGTGTTGTGTTCTAGCAGCCATTCGGCAGTGGTGTCTTGAGTGTGCGGCACCCGGTTATCGACCACGTTGACCACACCACCAATGGCACCGCTGCCGTAAAATAAAGTGGCTGGGCCGCGCAAGACTTCAATTTGGGTGGCGGTACTGGTTTCGGACGATACCGCATGATCCGGACCCACTCTTGAAGCATCACCGGCATCAAGGCCATTTTGAGTGATCATCACTCTTGGGCCATCTAGACCACGAATAATTGGGCTGCTTGACACCGGACCGTAGTAACTTGAATGTACGCCTACTTCATTTTTTAATGTCTCGCCAAGGGTCGACGCCTGTTTCATTCTTAAGTCTTCGGCGCTCAATACATTAATCGGCAAAGCCGATTCTACAGACGAAGTATGAAGCGGGGTGGCATTAACATTGATGATGTCGAATACGGTGGGAGAAAGCACGATATTGATGTTGTTGATGTCTTGTTTCAACACTTCAACGTTTTGGTTGTTGTGGCTAAAGCTGTTGGCGGTTACGTGTAACTCGACCACGCCGCTTGACAGGTTTTTAACGCTGAAGCGACCTTCTTTGTCTGTAAAAACAACAATATCGCTGTCAGACAAGGCCACTTTGGCTTTGCTGATGGGCTGTCCAGATTTGTCAACGATGGTGCCACTGATGGTTTGAGCCAAAACGTTGTGACTTAATATTGCGCCGATACTCAGCGCCAAAATAGAGATTTTATTCATTTTTTGAATACCACTAATAATTCAAAATAAATGACGGACCTTGGGCCTGCCAGTGTTCTTTTTTGAAGGGCTTTTATGTCGTGCCCGCTTGTTGAAGGAATTAGTGGTTAATGGGTGGTGCCCGGATAGGGCGCTGTACTGATTGGTTGAATTGATAGTGTGATGCTTTAGCGGTTACCTCGGTGACTGTGCCAAGGTTGTTGATGAAAGCAACTTTGCTGCCGGGAAGGTTATCGCCATCAAGGTCGATGGCAGAATGGCATATTTGACAATGAATGTCGCTGGGTAAACTGTCGTGTCCGACCTGGTGTATCGCTTGCGCCAAAGGCAAAAACAACAGCAAAGCGACCAGCATAAGAATATGCCAGTAGCCCATTTTGTTGTTGTTTTCGGTGCGGGGTTTTGTGTTCATGGTTATGTTATACTATAACATTTGTGGCAATTCAAGCTTGTGTTTTAAGCTTTACCTTCGTTACACTGGCAACAAATCAATCTCAAAGAGCATTCGGATGAAATCAATTGAAATATGGCTCAGCGAATACGGGCAAAGCCATACCCATCCTACCAATAAATCTATCCACTGGGTGGCGGTCCCCGTTATTTATCTGACAGTCATCGGTTTTATGTGGGATATTCCCCGGCCTGAAGCATTCGCAGGACCCTGGCTTAATTGGGCGACCCTTATTGCCGTGCCAATATTGATGTTTTATTTCATGCAATCGGTTGTGGTAGGGGTGGCCATGACTGGTTTTACTTTAGTCTGCATCTTGTTGGTGGCTTGGTTTGACCAATTTCAATGGATGCCGGTGTCGCTGCTGAGTTTGATTTTGTTTGTGATTATGTGGGTTCTTCAGTTTTATGGTCATCACATTGAGGGTAAAAAACCCTCGTTTTTCAAAGATATCCAATTTTTGTTGATTGGGCCGATGTGGTTGATGGCATTTATCCTCAAGCGTTTGAAAATTGCGTATTAAGGCAAAAATTATTAATGAGAGCAAATGAGACAAAACAACCATATGGCGGGATAGACTGCCGTGAATATCTTGCTAGAAACCGTATAATTCACGCATAACTAAAGGTTTAGGTGGCGCAGTGCCCGAGATTTGGCGAAAAGTAGTGGATGACAGGAACCGTTTTTTCTGGTTTTTGCACAGCGTTGGTTGGCTGGGTTTCGCTGCGGTTAACTATATAGCCTCCCTAATGCATGAAATGCGTGACATCTACGTGTTTGTGGTGCTGCTCGATGCCTACGCAGGTTGGATGATCTCTTTGCCAATGCGCCTTTTGTATCAAAAAGTCTGGAATGCTGCACCTTGGAAACTACTGCTGGTGGTGTTGATCACCACTTATTTCGCTGGTGGTGTTTGGACTCTAATTAAGAACTGGAACCTGTGGGAAATTTATAAACACGGTTACCGCCCAGATGAGTGGATCAGTTATTTTAAACTGACTCTGGGTTCTTTTTACATCATGTTGTGTTGGAGCGGCCTGTATTTTGGTATCAAGTACTATCAGATGCTGCAAAACGAACGACAAAAATCCCTGACCGCCCGCACCCAGGCACACGAAGCCCAATTGACCATGTTGCGCTATCAGCTCAATCCGCATTTTTTGTTTAATACCTTAAATGCCATTTCGACGCTGATTTTAATTAACGAAAATACCACCGCCAATGGCATGGTGACCCGGCTCAGTGAATTTTTGCGTTATTCTCTTGACAAAGATCCCATAAAAAAAGTACCGTTAAATCAAGAGGTTCAGGCATTAAAACTGTATCTCGATATCGAAAAGGTGCGTTTTGAAGACAGGTTGCAAACCAGTTTTGAACTCAGCGGCCAAGCATCTGATGCTTTGGTACCCAGCATGATTTTGCAGCCGTTGATTGAAAACGCCATCAAATATGCCGTGGCATACAATGAATTTGGTGGCAAGATCAGTATCAAGGCCCATACCTTCGGCAACGATCTGTTGATTGAAGTGTCTGATAATGGCCCGGGTACAAAGCTTATAAACGGCCACCCGGCAGACAGGATTGGGGTGGGGATACGAAACACCCAAGAAAGATTACAAGCCCTATATGAAAGAAATTACTCCTTTGTCATGTCTGATAATGAACCAAGCGGGTTAACCATAAATATCAGAATGCCGCTGGAAAAAGGTGATTAGCAATGAGCAAAAAGATCAGAACACTAATTATTGATGACGAACCCTTAGCACGTAAGGGGCTGTTGGTCAGGTTACAAAACAGCGAAACCGTTCAGGTTATTGGAGAATGCTGCAACGGTCGTGAGGCGGTCAGTGCAATTAAAACCCAAAAACCCGATCTGGTGTTTCTCGATATCCAGATGCCTGTGTTCAATGGGTTTCAGGTGCTGCAGCAATTAGAACAAGAGGGTGTTGAATTGCCGGTGGTGATATTTTGCACCGCCTATGACAATTACGCCATGAAGGCGTTTGAAGTGCATGCTTTGGATTATTTATTAAAACCCGTAGAGGACAGCCGATTAATGGAAGCGATTCAAAAAGCCGAAGAACAATTCAATTCAAAACAAAATGTCGGGCAAAAACAGCGTCTGGCCAATCTGGTTTCGCAATTTACCGGTGATGACTGCGAAGATATCCTGCGTCGCCTGGCTAATGGTGAGTCACTTGAATCCCAACGGTATCCTGATCATTTGTCGATTAAAGACGGCGGTGAAGTGACGGTCTTGAAAACCCGAATGATCAGCTGGATTGACGCTGCGGGTGATTACATGTGTGTGCACAGTATCGATGGTAAAACGCACATCATGCGCAAAACCATGAAAGAACTAGAGTCAGAGCTTAATCCTGATAAATTCGTTCGTATTCACCGCTCGGTGATCGTCAATAAAAATCTGGTCGAAAAACTGGTGACTCATGCCAACGGTGAGTACCACCTTATTCTTGAAAATGGTCAAGAATTGAAAGTCAGTCGTTCGTATAAAGAACGGGCCAAAGAGATCATCAATCTCGGTTAATCCCTCCTTAGAATAAAGGACACAACACCAAATTGTGATAAATTGTGTCCTTAGCCCCAGTTTTGTTGTGAAGCCCCTGAAAATTGACTATAAATAGTAGTGTTAATCATTTGGGTTGGGATTATGCTGAGCACTGACTCGTGCAACAGTTTTACGTTTTATCGACACGCTTCAATCATCTTGTATGCCTTCATGTTGGTTTGTGTCTTGTCACAAGCTGTTTTTGCCGATCATCAACCAAATGACACTAAAAGACTCCGTTTTACCCGCCTTAATCAACTCCCTGGGCTGACTCAAAACTCTATTAATGACATTTTACAAGACCAACAAGGCTTTATTTGGATAGCAACCCTTGGTGGCCTACACAAGTTCGATGGCATTAAATTCAAGCGCATGACCTTTGCCAGCTCAGCCACCACCGCCGTGAACAAGGGTGGCGAAATTCAACGTATTTTAAAACTCTATGAAGACAAAGCAGGCAAGCTGTGGATTGGCAGTAATAACGGCCGGGTATTTTCGGTTAACAAAGTTGACGGCATCATCACTGACTTGACGCTAAAACTCAATCCCTTGGCTTTTGTAGTCAAACCAGACAACCAATCCGGCAACGACCCCGAACCCAATACCTTTGGCGGTGCGGTTTTAAGCTTTTTTGAAGACTCCAAAGGCCGAATGTGGATTGGTAGCAATCTCGGACTAGCGATTTATGATCCGACAAACAATACCGTGATCACCCAGCCACAATTTTCAGGTGGACCCACCAGCTGGGCAGGGGTGACTAATATTCTACCGGATGGCAGTGGCAAAATTTGGATAGGCACGTCACACGGTTTGTTTCTGGTCAATCCAGACAACGAACAGTTGGTCAAATCGCTGGTTTTTGATGCCAACAATCCCAATTCGCTGTCAAACCGACCAATCATCACGCTTTATGTCGACCAGTACGCTGTTTGGATTGGTACCTTGGGTGACGGTTTGATGCGGTTGAAAACCACCAACTGGCAATTGGATAAATACCGTAACATGCCGCTCAATGACCATTCAATCGGCGGTGATACCATCACAGACATACTGCGTGACAGCAAAGGTCGCCTTTGGGTAGCCACACAAGCCGGCGGATTGAATCAATATCAGCCAGATAGTAATGATTTTAAGCGTCATGTTAAACACAAAAACAATCGGTTTGGTTTGCCCAATAACAATATTCTCAGTCTTTTTGAAGATCAATCCGGGGTTTTGTGGATTGGTACCGCCGGTTCTGGTGTGGTGCAATTGGTGCCAAGCACCGATAAGTTTTCTGTGTTAGAAAGCGTGCCGTTTGATGACAACAGCATCAGCGATGATTTTGTCTGGAACTTTGCTCTGGATCCCACGGGTTTGCTGTGGATTGCCACCCTCGATGGTCTTAACAGTTACAATCCCGAAACCGCCAAATTTGAGGTTTATCGTTTTAACCAGTCACTAGCAGGTGAAATGCGCACCAACCAGATAATATCATTAGCTAACTTTGGCCAACAGGGTTTATGGCTTGGTACCCCACAAGGTAATGTTTTCCAATTTAATTTCACTGACCATCAATTTAAACCGCTGGTACAACCGGCTTTTGGCAATGCTTTTAGTAATGGCCGAGTTTGGAATATCTACCAAGACAAATTTGACTATATGTGGATCAGCACACAACAGGGGACTTATCGCTTGTCACCCGAGCAACAGCGCCAAGCTCTGGCAGGAAAAACAGATTTCACACCGTTTACACCAATGATTGTCAGGGTGGTCTACGAAGATGACTTAGGGCGCTTTTGGGTGGGCTTGCATAATCGTGGTTTAATGGTATTGGCACCAGATATGGCGTTGCTTGAACATATCACCAATGATCCGATGAGAGAGTCGTCGCTCAGTCACAATACCGTCAGGGCTATCAATGAGGATGGTTTCGGCAATATCTGGATTGGCACCCATGCAGGGTTGAACAAAATGATCCGCCCAAAAGTCAGCTTTATCCGCAATAAGTTTCAGCATTTTTACGTGGCCAACGGCTTGCCCAACGATACCGTCTATTCCATTGTCGACGAAGGCGAACATTTGTGGCTGGCAACCAATAACGGCTTGAGCAAGCTTGATCCACAAAGCGGACAGATGCAAAACTATGATACCCAAGATGGTTTACCGGCCAATGAGTTTAATGGCGGGGCGGCGCTTCGTTC
>JABSOG010000251.1 GCA_013216025.1 Algicola sp.
CCGAGTTCGCGAATGATATAGAGGCTCTTTTCGTCGCCGTAATTTAAAACAATAACGTCATCCATCATCGCTTCGGGCGTGCCTACAACTTGACGCGCTGCGCCGATGCCAGTGCTGTTGACTGTGGCCAATACGCCATCGAAGGTGCCGTGATAAGCACCAGCGAAAATCACTATTTTTTCGCGTTTGGTTACTGTTCGAGCCAAACGTAGGGCCACCATTACCGCTTCAGATCCGGTATTGCAAAACGACACTCGCTCTACCCCTGTCATGTCGCTGATAAGTTCGGCCACTTCACCGGCCAAATGGTTTTGCGGTCCGAGTTCAAACCCTTTGTTAAGTTGGGTTTGAATCGCTTGCTGAATAAAGTCGACTTTATTGCCAAAGAAGCTGACGCCATAACCCATGCCAAAATCAAGGTAATCGTTGCCGTCGATATCAACAAAACGGGCGTCATAACAATGGCTCATCACTACCGGATAAATCAACGGTTTGAGCGTAGGCCTAAAACCTAATGAGTTTATCCAGTCTGCACAGTGTTGTTTGGTGTCGACTGCGTACTGTTGTGATTTGCTAGTACGGTGATTGTAACGCTTGATGAAAGCAGCCACGAAGTCGGTTTTTTGCGCCGACATGGGTTTATCTTTTAACAAGAATCCACGCAGATGCGGTTTGTTTTTGTCATCAGCCTGACGCGTTTTTTTGCTTTTCACCGGTTTTGAAACATTCGAATCAACAACAGAATCGACCTGCCCGGCCACCAGTTCGGTGATCTTAGCCAAAGTATCGGCTCTTTCGTAAAACTCACTGGTATCAATACTGACGGCAAATGCCTTGTGAATGCCTTCTTTGACGCTCATTAACATCAAAGAATCGAGGCCCAATTCAAAGAGGTTCATTTGCGGGTCTAACTGATCTTGACTTAACCCTGAGGCCTCACCAACGATGGCGGTAATTTGGTTTTGTAATTCGCTGCCAACCGTGATCGTTCTTTGCACGGGTTTGGGCTGGATAGTTATTTGTGAAGAGGCTGGCATTTGCTCAACTTTACCGTCAGATTGGGCGATCATTAAGTGCTGTAACGATGTCGCCACCTCAGGCATATCGGCGGCAATGGCTTTAAAGTCGCACAACCCAGCTTGGGTTTGCAGTACTTTCCAGCTTTGCGGGGTCAACAATGGCGAATAAGGTAAGCGACTTATCCCATCTTGATACAACCACCAACCATCGGCCAAACCAAAGGTCAGTGAGGTAAAGTTCAGCACCCGGGTGGTTTCGTTTAACATCAACACACCGCGTGCACTCAACAGCTTTTTGATGTTGGCCAAGGTGTTGGCGATGCGACTGGTGGCGTGAATAACATTCGAGGCAAAAATGATGTCGTAATCGCCATAATCAAACCCTTGTTCTGCAGGGTCATTTTCAATGTTGAGCGCTTTGAATTCAATGTAAGGATAATCGACGCCATAGGTCTTTTTACCGTATTGCAAAAAGCCGCCCGAAATGTCGGTGTAGGTATAGCTGACTTTGTCTTCTAACCCGCGCAGCGCCTTAAAAACAAACTCGCTGGTACCACCGGTGCCCGAGCCAATCTCTAAAATGCGCAGCGGTTTGTTGTGGTTATTATTATTAACAGAGACTGCCATTTCAGCCACTGCCATTGCCAGTTTTTGTGAATACTGGCGCAAGATGACGTTGTTTTTATACACGTCTTCTACCAAATCCATTGAGCCTGCGGGAAACAGCGCTTCAACGTATTTGATTTGACCGCTCAGCACTTGCAACAATCCGCCAAGGCTTGAATCTAGCAGAGCGAACATGTATTGGGCGTTTTCAAACTCGCCAACAATGTCTGCTCGCCACGCTTCAATATTTGCTGTTTGTTGCTTAAATGCTTGGCTGTGAACCACATCTTGCAATACGATATGATCTTCATGCCACGTTATAAATTCGGCGTTAGCGAGAACGGTTAGTAGGGTTTCGAACAAACGTTCGTATTGGGGAATAACCTGTAATGCGGTTTTAAGTTCGCTCGCGGTAGGTATTGCCAACAGTTCATCCGATAGCAGGTTCCACAAACGATAAGCGCAATATTCATCGACTTGTTGATGACACAGTTCAAACTGCTGTAGGGCATCTGATTCGTCATTAAGCGCGGTTTGCACGCTCTTTACTATGCTGCTGTTTATGTTAATCGCTTTGGCTGGTGCCCGTTCATTAAACCAGGCTTTTTCGCGCATAAACGGCGTATTAACCAAGGCCACTTTGTGGTGTGGATACGCACGGTAAACCTGTTGCCAGTCTAGCGGATAGTTGTCATAAAACAGCTTTTCAAGCGCGCCGTTGATTTGTGTCCAATCAGGCTTATTGTTTTTAATGG
Organism: Algicola sp.; assembly: GCA_013216025.1. GTDB lineage: Bacteria > Pseudomonadota > Gammaproteobacteria > Enterobacterales > Alteromonadaceae > JABSOG01. The sequence continues at coordinate 2,381 of JABSOG010000251.1, forward strand.
TGGCAATAAAGGTTTTGCCTTGATGATCAAGCGAGCGGCGAGCCATATCACTGAGAATTTGCTGGCCGCCCAATTCAAGATAAATCTCGCAGCCCAGTTGTTCAAGGCTCAGCAGTGAATCGTGAAACCTGACACAGCCAAGTAAATGTCGGCACCAGTAATCGGCGTTAATCTCATCTTTGCCGACCTGAACGCCGGTGAGATTAGAGATAAACTTGATCTTGGGCGCGTTGAACTGAACCTGCTCACATTCGCGTCTGAAATCCTCAACCATGGGTTGTAATAGCGGTGAGTGAAAGGCATGAGAAACGGCCAATGTTTTGTTTTTAATTTGTGCCGTATCGCAGCGCTGTTTGACCTGTTCAAGCTGAATCGAATCACCAGCTACAACCACATTCTTACTGCCATTAACCGCTGCAATCGACAAGCGATTAAGACCATTTAGCAATTGTTTGGCGTTTTGTTCATCTGTCATCACTGCGAGCATACCGCCGCATTCACTTAAGCCATCAATCAGGCGGCCTCTGGCGGCAACCAGTTTAACGGCATCTTCAAGCGTAAACACTTCGGCGATACAGGCCGCTACGTATTCACCTATGCTATGGCCCAACACAAACTGAGGTTTTGCGCCCCATGCCAACCACATTTGGGCAAGGGCATATTCAATCGAAAACAAAATCGGTTGGGTATAAAAGGTGCGTTTGATTTGCTGTTCACTGGCGTTCTGACCAAAAAGTAAGTCGCTTAGTTGGCCGTTTAAAAGTGGTTTAAACAGTGCTTCGCAGGCATCAAAGGCTTGACGAAAAATCGGTTGGGTTTGATATAAGTCTTGCCCCATACCAACGTACTGTGAACCCTGCCCGGTAAACAAAAAGGCCATTTTTTGCCTGCGGGTGGTGCCAACGGCATCGGCTGGGTCAAAGTTTTCTAGCTGCTCAGCCAAATCATTAAGGTCGGTGGCAATAAAGCTGCGTTTTGTCTTTAGAGCGTCGCGGTTGCTGTTGAGCGCATGGGCATAACTCAAGGCATCAATCGACTGTGTTTTGACGCTGGCAGCGGTGCCGACACACAACTGTTTTAACGCTTTTGGTGTTGTCGCTGATAGGTTAAACAACAGGCTGTCTGGCAGTTTAACTGCCGGTTTTTGTTCATTTAGAGGCGCTTGATATTCGCCTAAAACCACATGAACATTGGTGCCGCTAAAGCCAAACGCACTGACTCCGGCGTGTCTTTGTTTTTGCTTCTCTTGTGAAGAGGTAGGCCAATCACGAGTCGTGGTAACAACCTCCATCGGCACTTCATCAAGGTCAATATGTTGGTTGATTTGATTAAAGTGCAGGCTGGGTACCAACGTTTTATGCTGCAAACACAACGCGGTTTTAATAAAACCTGCCATGCCCGCTGCGGCTTCTAGGTGACCGAAATTGGTTTTAACCGAACCCACATAAAATGGCGTTTCGCGGTTTTGCCCCAATACCTTACCTAGTGCATTGGCTTCTATCGGATCGCCAAGCGATGTGCCGGTGCCGTGGGCTTCGACGTAAGAGATGTCTTCGGGTTTTAAGCGAGCATTGGCCAGCGCGCCGTTGATCACCCTTTGTTGTGCCGGACCATTAGGCACAGTCAAACCACTGCTTTTACCATCTTGATTGACGCAACTGCCTTCTAGCAGCGCGATGATGTTGTCGTTATTGGCTACCGCATCGCTTAAGCGCTTGAGCACGACTACGCCGCCGCCTTCGCCTCGCACATAACCATTGGCGGCATTATCAAAAGATTTGCATTTGCCATCAGTCGCCAGCATTTTGGCTTTAGAAAAGTTGATACTTACCTCGGGCGATAGCATTAAGCTGGCACCACAGGCAAGTGCCATGTCGATATCGCCCTTGCGCAGGCTTTGCAGCGCCAAGTCTACCGCCACTAAAGACGAAGAACAGGCGGTATCTACGGCCATGCACGGGCCTTCAAAACCATAAAAATACGACAACCGACCAGAGGCAACACTGTGGGTCCAACCGGTGGTGGTATAAGGATTGATGCTTTCATACCCTTGTTGGCGTGACTGTAATTGCAGGTAATCGTTGCCACTGAGGCCAACATACACGCCGGTCTTTGAACCGGTCAACTTGCTGGGTTTGAGGTTGGCATTTTCGAGTGCTTGCCAGCTGAGTTCGAGCAATAATCGTTGCTGCGGATCCATGCTTTTGGCTTCGATGGGCGTGATGGCAAAAAAGCTGTGGTCAAAACCGTCAACCTGATCAACAAAACCGCCTTTAGTGGTGTACATTCGCCCTTTGGCTTGCGGGTCGGCGTCATAAAACGCTGCGGCGTCCCAGCGGTCTGACGGCACATCGGTAACCGCATCAACACCGCCTGACAGCAGCGACCAATAAGAATCTAAGTCATTACATTGACCGGGAAAGCGGCAAGCCATGCCAACAATCGCAATCGGCTCGCGCTGGCTGTCTTGTAATGTGGCCACTTTGCTTTTGAGTTTTTTAATCTCTTTGAGTGCTTTGGCCATCAACAACTGGTTTTTATTACTTGAATTAGAATCAGGCACCACTATTCTCCCGCAATCATTGCTGCCAGCTCTCTTTCAAGCGCATCAGCGATATCTTCGTCATCTTCAAAGTCGTCGTCAAGAGCTTCATCCTGCTCCTCGTCAACAACTTGGTTAAATTCAAAAGGCAAAACCTCGTTGCCAATAAATTCAATCAGGCCGTCGAGTGTCGGATAATCAAAGACCAAGGTGGCTTTTAGGGCGACTTTCAATCCGCCTTCTAATCGTCCTTTCAAACCGACCGCTGCTAGCGAATCAAGACCCAGTTCCATCAGTCCTGCGCTGCCGTCAATCGATTGATGCTCTTTGAGGCCCAACACACTGGCCAATTGCTGTTGAACATAAGTCGTCAACAAATCAAATCGGTCGGAGATATCCGCCGCTTCAATTTGCTCGATAATATTGGCAACCGACTCAGCCCCGTTCTTAAACAATGTCAGCAATTCAGCAAAAACTGTATTGTCTACTGACTCTGCCAATTGGTCCCAATTTACATCGGCCAGTACCACTTGCGCCGGTAAATCATCGGTTTTAAGCAACGAAACCAAAGATTTTTTAGCCGCATCGGCATCCAAAAAGCGCAATCCTTGATTGTGCCAATAAAGCTGCTCAGACTCGGTTAATGATGACGCCATGCCAATATCGGCCCACGGACCCCAGTTAATCGACAGAGCCGGTAAGCCGGCTTGTTTACGTTGGTCCATCAGCGCATCCATAAAGGCATTGGCCGAACCATAAGCCGCTTGGCTGAGGGCGCCAAACACCGATGAAACCGATGAATAACAAACAAAATAACGCAATTGCGGCATTTTCTGGCTTAACTCGTGTAAAACCTGAGTGCCTTTAACTTTGCTTTGATAAACAAGTTCAAACGACTGCCAATCTGACTCACTCAGCAGTTGGTCGTGAAGCACGCCAGCACAATGAAAGATGCCATTGATCTTGTGTAATGAAGGGCTTAACGATGCGGCCAATACAGCAGAGTCGGCAACATCAACTTTAAGTGTTTGTACAATTACGCCTTGTGTTTGCCACTGGTGTATTTGCTCAAGCATTGTTGAATTAGGCAGGTTTCGGCTGAGTAAAATCAGCTCTTTCACGCCTTGTTCGACTAGGACTTCGGCTGTTTTCAGACCAAGACCACCAAAGGCACCGGTGATAACAAAAGCACCGTTGGCGTTAAAGACAGTTTCGCTGTGAGCGTCTAATGGGGCCAGTACACTCCATGTTACCTGCTCACCATCCCACACGATGTCATTGCCGGGTAGTCTGTCAGCTAGCAATAGCGAACTCATATCGGCCAATGATGGGTTGTGAATAGTTTGAATTTTTAAGTTGGGGTTTTCTAACTGCACCACCCGAGCCACTGCGTTTAGCATGGCACCCAAGGGGCCATCTGTTTGGCTTATCAGCAATACTTCGGCATTGACACTAAATCGTTCAGCAGACAAAAGCTGCTGCAACACTGCCCTGACTTTGGCTATTTCATCGATCATTACGTCATCATGTGAGCAAACATAAATCAACGCATCGAATAATAAATCATCAGCGTCTATGGCATCGACGTTAATCATAGTGTTCGACTCATGACCATAGAGCGTATTAGTGACAATCTCGCAATCTCCCATCGTTAACACCCGTTTGAATTGGTGTTGACCCACAGTGGCCTTTTTGGTGACGGTAGGTTTTGCTGATCGGGTTTCAAATTGATAAAACGCAATGTTTTGTTGTTCTCGTATCTGTTTTGCCAAGAGGTCTTGGCTGATTTTGCGCACCTTGAAACCGGTAACTTTAAGCAGCGACTCGCCAGTGCCATTAAACACGCTAACATTGCCCGTAATCATGCCATCAGCCGATACCCCGGTTTTGATGAAATGACTGTAAATGTCTTCACCAACATTGATACCACCTTGAGGCAAATAACTTTCTATTCGTTCAATACCAAACGGGATCAGGGTTTCGTCAAACGCCAGTTCAATGCTACCCATCAGTATTTGAATACATGAGTCCATTAATCCCGGGTGTATTTGCCACTGTTGTTTGCTATCAAAACTGTGGGGCACTTTCATTTTGGCCAAAGATTGAGTTTCGTCTCCCGACAGTTCATTAACCCAGCGAAACAATGGACCAAGCGCAATCTGCCGACGATCAAACCCAGCATAAAAATCATCTTTGTTAATGGCATTAGGGATTTGCTCGCGTAAGGCGGCCAAATCGACTTTATCTGGCTGAGTACCTGCTGCTTTATTAAGAGAGCCTGAGCAATGTAATTTGTAATCAGCATCGGTTATGTCGCTTATCAGCTCAAAATCAGCGCCTCTTACAGCACCAGCGCGAGATTTTAGTAACGACAACTGTGCTGTTTTAGGCTGGCCTTTGGCAACAATCATCACCTGCGGAAAGACCAAATCGTTCAGGGTATATGAACCGGCGCCAAACTGGTCTTTGCACACCTCAAGCAACATAGCGATATGACCAGCACCGGGCACTACAACGGCGTCAAAAACTTCGTGCTGTATGAGATAAGGTAGACTGTCTGTCGAAAAATTCATTTCATAAAGCGAGCTTTTGAGTACCGGCGAATCAACCCGTCGACCCAACACTTTTTTGGCTTCAGGCGAATCGTCTACCACTGGCGCCACACTTTGGCCGGGCTTAGGTGCGTCAATCCAGTGACTGCTTTTTTGAAAAGCATACGTCGGCACTAACACTCGATTTCTGACATGATTGGCATGAAAGGTTGCAAAGTCGATGGTTAAACCGGCCTCATATAATGCGCCCAGAGTGGTTAATATCTGTTGTTGGCTGTCGATATTTTTACGCAGCGATGGTAACAACATCATTTTACTGGCGGTGTGCGCTGTCATTCCTAACAGAGTAGCCTGTGGACCAATCTCAACTAACGCATCAACCCCTTCGGCCTTGAGGCATTCAACACTGTGGTCAAACTGCACCGTATCCATCAAATGTGCCAGCCAGTATTGCGGGTCAGTAAAGGCAGCGACTTCGGCTTTGCCTGTGACGTTTGAAACCAATTCGAGTTTGGGCACGTTAAACTCAATTTCGTCCAATACATCGGCAAACTCGCCGAGCATCGGGGTCAATAATTTTGAGTGGAAAGCATGAGAGACATCCAACTGCTTACATCGAATGTTTTGTGCTTTAAGTTGTGTGGCAATGTCGTGCAACAAATCAAGTTCGCCAGATAGCACCAGCGAATCGGGGCTGTTAATGGCCGCAATGCTGACGTCATCAATATTAACGAATTCTCTGACTTTGGCACCACTGGCTTCAACGGCCAGCATACCGCCCCCGCTTGGCAGTGCGTTCATTAATCTGGCGCGCATCAGCACCAGTTTTAAACCGTCTTCGAGGCTAAATACTCCGGCAACACAGGCAGCAGCATATTCACCGAGGCTATGCCCCATCAAATACTGCGGTGCCAATCCCAAACGCAACCAGTATTTGGCTAAACAAACTTCTAGCGCAAACAACATGGGTTGGGTGATTAAGGTGTCAGACAGTGTTTCTTGACCAGCGCTCAACAATAATTGGCTTAACGATGGTTGACTTAATGACTGCTGCAAATACGACTGGCAAAGCGCGTCACATTGGTCAAAATCTTGCCTGAAAGCGACATCGTTCAAATACAAAGATTCCGCCATTTGCGGATATTGACTGCCCTGCCCGCTAAAGACAAAAGCGGGTCTTTTCACTTTTTGACGGTTGGCGATTTTACTCGTTACATCAATTGCTTTGAGCTGCTCGATGAGGTCGGCTTTAGAGTTGCCCCACAGCGCAATTCTCAAATCAAAATGCACCCGACCTACATTGGCGGTATAACACACATCGCGATAGTCGTTGTCGGTTTGCTGCAAGTAAGCAATATAGTTGGCCACTGAGGCGCGCAACGCCTGTTCATTTTTGGCCGAAAGGGTTAGCAGCGCCAAAGTCTCTTTTGAGGTTTGACGGTTGTGGTTGGCGACATGACATTGCGCCTCTTCCAAAATGGCGTGAGTATTGGCCCCGCCGATACCCAGCGAATTAACCCCGGCACGGCGTGGACTTGGCAGGCCCCAAGGCGACAATTTGGTATTGACGTAAAACGGACTGGTGGCAAAAGGAATTTTGGGGTTGGGGGTATTAAAGTGCAGGCTCGCCGGGACTTGCGCATGTTCGACGCTGAGCGCGGTTTTAATGAAACCAACAATACCCGAGGCGATTTGCAGGTGACCGACATTCGATTTAACCGAGCCAATTGGGCAGAAGCCCTTTTTATCGGTGGTTTCACGAAAGGCTGAGGTTAATGAAGAGACTTCAATGGGGTCGCCCAATTCAGTACCAGTGCCGTGGGTTTCGACATAACCGATGGTATCGGCTGATATCCCGGCCACCGCGATGGCCTCGGCAATGGCTGAAGATTCACCATATTCGCTGGGCGCAGCAAAACCAATTTTTTGACCACCATCGTTATTAAACGAAGTGCCCTTAATAACCGCATGAATGTGGTCGCCGTCTTCAAGCGCTTTGCTCAACGATTTTAACAGCACAAAACCACAACCACTGCCAAAAATGGTGCCATCGGCCTTTTCATCAAAGGCTTTGCAGTGTCCATCGGCGGCGACTATCATGCCCTCGGCATGAGAATATCCGGATTTTTGCGGCACTTTAACTGACACCCCACCGGCCAGTGCCATATCACTTTCACCGCTCAATATGCTTTGACTGGCCATGTGAATGGCGACCAAAGAGGTTGAACAGGCCGTTTGTACGTTAACACTGGGGCCTTTGAGGTCGAGACAATACGAAATTCGGGTTGAGATATAATCTTTGTCATTGGTGATCATCATCTGAAAACCGTCTAGCGAATCGAGGTTATACACATCAAGGCTGTGCTTGCTCGACAATTGGTCGCGATTGGGCAAGATATTGTTGATGAGGTAAGTGTTCATCCCGGCACCGGCATAGACCCCGATAGACCCG
>JABSOG010000252.1 GCA_013216025.1 Algicola sp.
TGGCGTCCAGCAGGGTAAAGTAGGCACTGCCGCCAAAGCTTTGGCGTTTTGCCCGGGCATGGTCCAGCACCAAAGAATGGCATACAGGTAAATCGGCCAACTGTTGCTGCCAGTAACCGAGTTGCGCTTCAAACACGGTGCCTTGCAACCATTGTCGTTGCCAATGGGCATAATCCGCATACTGTATGGTTAATGGTGGCAGCGGGTTGGCTTCGCCTTTGACGTAAGCGGCGTATAACGTACTGAACTCATTGACCAAAATCCCGATTGACCAGCCATCAGAGGCGATGTGATGCATAGTGATCAACAAGGTAAATTGTTCGGCTGAGGTTTTAAGTAACCGGGTTCGCAGCATCAAGTCTGAGCTTAAATCAAAGACCAGGGCCGCTTCTTCACTGGCCAGCTGGCTGACCCGGGCATCGATTGACTGCGAGGCCACATCGGTTAAATCCAAGACAGGCACCGTATAATCAGGTGCCGCTTGGATCACTTGATGGGGCAAATCGTCGTGCCCCATGAGAAAACAGGTCCGCAAACTCTCATGCCGTTCAAAAACCATGGTAAAAGCCCGGTCCATGGCATCATGGTCCAATTGACCCACCAGATTTAACGCAAACGAATCATTATAATGCGCACTTCCCTGATCAATTTTGTCCAGCAACCACAGACTTTGTTGCGCATAAGACAGTTTCAGAGGCTCGTTTCTCTTGACCGGTTCAATTCGCTGAACGTCACTCTTGCCGCCTTGCAAATACTCAATGAGTTTTTGTTTGTGGTTTTTGAGCTCACCCAGAATAGCGGGCGTCATCGCCCCTTTAGGTGCAGTGACCGACAACGAACCCGCTTCAACCGTCAATTTGATATTGGCTTTGGCCAATACTTTAAATAAATCAGACAAATTCATATTTTAAAATTTTCCATAATGACTGTTTCCTCTGTTTCATTGTTAGAAAGAGAAGTTTCTGTGGCAACAGACAGTAAATTTGAGGTAGCCAAATAAGCCGCAAAGCTTTGTAAATCCGGTAATTCAAAAAACAGGTTCACTGCCAAATCGATATTGAATCTGTCTTTCAATACGCTCAGCAGTTTCATCGCCAACAACGAATGACCGCCTAATTGGAAGAAATTATCGGTCAGACCGACCCGTTCAACATCCAGCACTTCTTGCCAAATCTGACACAAGATTTTTTCTGTTGGTGTTTCCGGCGGCACATGCTGATTGGCCAGATTGGCCAAATCTTGCCTAGGCAATGCCTTGGTATCGATTTTGCCGTTAGGCGTCAAAGGCAGCTTGTCGAGCAGTATAAATGAGCCCGGTACCATGTACCCTGGAATTACCCCGTATAAGTAATTCCGCAGCTCAGTTTCAAGTGCCTGTTGCCTAGACTCCAATGCCGTTTGCACCGTATTTTCATGGTCTTGGTGGTCTACATTTTGTTGATTGTCGGCCACAACGTAACAAACCAGACTATTGGAGCCATCAGTTGATTCATGGGTTACCACCACGGCATCTTTGATACCGGCATAAGCCAAGACATGAGCTTGCACTTCACCCAACTCAACCCTGAAACCACGAATTTTCACTTGATGATCGAGGCGGCCCAGATATTCCAGTTGACCATCAGCCAACCAACGCACCAAATCGCCGGTTTTATACAGCCGATCCGGGCATTCGCCAGTGCTTTGGTCAGAGCTTTGATGGTAAAAAGGACTATCAATAAATTGTTCAGCAGTTAACTGGTCTTTGCCGAAATAACCTCTAGCCAGACCGCAGCCACCAATCAACAACTCTCCGGGCACGCCCACAGGTGACAACGTGGTACCATTGCTGACAACGTAAAACTGGGTATTGGCAATCGGACGGCCAAGCAGTATTTGCGGATCATTGCGATGGATTTGTTTGGTGCTCGACCAAATGGTGGTCTCCGTCGGCCCATACATATTCCACAATTGGATGTACTCATTGGCCAGCAAGTCTGTCGCCAGAGATTGACTTAACGCTTCTCCACCACACAGCACTTTAAATGCCCGCTGTGGCTGCCACTGCGCATCCAGCAACATTTTCCAGGTCGCTGGTGTGGCCTGCATCATCGAAATGGCGTGCGTGTTGATTAATTCTGCCAGTTGTAACGGGTTCATTGTAGCTTCTTTTGACGCAACCACCATTTTGCACCCAGAAATCAACGGCAACAGTAACTCCAATATATGAATATCAAACGAGGTTGACGTCACAGCCAACAGACAGTCGGTTTGTTTGATGCCAGGTTCGTTACGCATGCCAAACAAAAAGTTCACCGCACTGTGATGTTCAACCATCACCCCTTTGGGATGGCCTGTTGAGCCTGAGGTATAAATCACATATGCCAGATGACTGGACTTTAATCCCAACGTCTGCACCGACAGGTTTGACTCGGGTAAAACAGCTAAATCCTGCCCAGTGGCCGGTGCATCCAAACACAACGCCTGCGTTTCACTAATGGCTGTCTGCGCCAGCAAAGACGAATGGGTAATGACCGTATCAAGCTGTGCGTCGTCTAACATATAAGCCAAACGCGCCGCCGGGAAATCCGGGTCCATTGGCACATAAGCACCGCCCGCTTTTAATACGGCCAATATCGCAATCATCATATCCAGTGAACGCTCAAGGCAAATGCCCACCAAAGTATCCGGTAAGACCTGCCGGGTATTCACCAAATGATGCGCCAGTTGATTGGCCCGGCAGTTAAGCTGTTCATAGCTTAACTGTTCGGCTTCAAATACCACTGCAATCGCTTGAGAGTTACGTTTTACCTGCGCTTCAAACACCTCATGTACACAATCGCGCGCAGGATAATCCGCTTGTGTCGCATTGTATTGATGCAACAGTTGATTAACCTCAACTTGCGGTAAAATAGACACATTGACTGCCGATAACTGCGGTGTTGCAGACAAAGCATTCACCAAACCGCGGATAATCGTCTGGATATAAGCGCCAATACGCTGTGCACTCAACGATGAGTCGACTTGAATATCCAGTTCAAAACCAACGCCCAAATCGTCAACCGCCAGATTAAAGGGAAAGTTGGTCCGTTCCTGAACACTTAGCAGTTCAAAGTCGGAGGTTGATGGTGCAGACTCGTCCAAATCAGCGGTAGCCGTATGGCGATAGTTCAACATCGTATTGAACAACGGCGTATCACCGGGCAAATTGGAACTGCGTTGGGCCAATGCCAGCGAAGCCTGCTCATAAGGCAATAAATCTGCCAGTGATCTTTGCACCTGAGCGACCAATCCGGTCACAGTGACATCCTTCAATTTAACCCGCAGCGGTAAAGTGTTGATAAATACACCTACCGTCTGCTGAGCCCCTTGCGTACCTTGTAATCGACCTGAAACAACGGTGCCAAAAACCACATCATCCCGGCCACTGCAGGCACCAATCAGCATCGCCCATGCGGTATGAAACAGTACCGCAGGACTGACCTTCAATGATTTGGCCACCTCACGCAATTGATGACTGATTTGTGGTGGTACAGTTTCGCGCATTTCTACAATCTGGCTGCCATCACCTTGCACATCCGTCAGATTAAAGGCCAGTGTCGGCTCATCAACATCACCGAATATGTCACTGAAATAACCAATCGCATCATGCTGCTCACCCTGATATTGGGCATGGGCGATAAACTCCCGGTAAGGCATCGGTGTTGCCAGTGCCTCAACTTCACCCCGTTCATAAGCCAAAAGCTCTTGTTGAATGATCTCCAATCCCACATGGTCACAAATCAAGTGATGAAATTGCAGTAACAGATAATGCAAACCAGAGGCGGGGTCAGCCATAATCTTGACCGCCAGTAAAGGCGCCGCTGACATGTCCATTTGCTGAACTTCGGGTGCACATAATGCCTGCATTTGAGTCAAAACGTCTTGCCCTTGTTGCGGCTCAAGCCAGGTAACCGGTAATGTCGCCCGCCGGCAAACCACTTGTACAGGCACCGATAGGTCGTTCCATAACACCACAGTACGTAATGCGTCATGACGGTCGACGATAAACGCCAAACCCTGCAAAAAGCGATTGACTGCTTGCTCGCCATTGGCTTTAAAGAGTAACGGCAGCACATAAGGGTCGCCATTGGTGCTCATCATATGATGAAACAAAATGCCTTGCTGCAACGGTCCCAACGGATAGATATCTTGAATATTGCTGACCCCGTCAGGCACTTTGGCGACGATTCGGCTGATGTCTTTTTCAGTGAGTTCGACCAAAGGCAACATCGCCGGCGTTATCTGCCCGGCACCCACCTCAATGAGATTATCAGCGGCTTTAAAAACTGGCGTACTCTGCTGAAAATCAATACTGGCCACCAATTCAACCAGTGTCGGGGTTAAAAACAATTGCCTTGCCGTCATTGAACAGCCCGCTTGTTGCAACCGGGAAATGACTTGCATCACCAACAACGAGTGGCCACCCAATTCAAAGAAATTGTCATTAATACCAACCTGCTCAAGACCCAACACCTGTTGCCAGACCTCGCACATCAACTTCTCTTCATCAGTCACCGGGGCGACATAAACCGCTTGTTGACTGGCCATATCCGGCTCAGGTAAAGCCCTGCGGTCCAACTTGCCGTTTGTCGTTAACGGTAACCGTGGCAATAACACGAACACTGCCGGTACCATGTACTGGGGTAACTGCTCGCTGGCATGGCGACGTAACCCATCAATGAAGTCCGCGCGGGTGGTAATTGCCTGCGCATCATCCGATTCACTGTCGACCTCACTCACTACATAGGCAACCAGCCCGATGTCTGAAGAGGAAAGCGTTTTGGCCAATACCACCGTTTCACTGACACTTTGATGCGCAGCCAACACATTCTCGATTTCGCCCAGCTCAATCCTGAAACCCCGAATTTTGACCTGCTCGTCAATTCGGCCTTTGTATTCCAGTTCACCACTGGGCAGATAACAAGCCAGATCGCCGGTACGATACAATCGCTCACCCGCTGAATAAGGGTTGTCGATAAAGCGCTCGGCCGTTAATGGGGCATTGTTTAGATAACCCCGGGTAACGCCCGGGCCACCCACATACATTTCTCCTGGCGTACCTAAAGGTGCCAGTTGTAACGCACGGTCCAGTACATACACCTGCAAATCGGCCAGCGGCCGGCCAATCAAGCTGCCGTGATTGGCCGCGATATCCTGTGCCAATAAACGTCGGTAGGTGACGTGCACCGTGGTTTCTGTAATGCCGTACATATTAACCAAAACCGGCGCAGCATCACCATGACGTGATACCCAGCCGTTTAATTCACTGAGCTTTAATGCTTCACCACCAAAAATGACGGCTCTTAAGGCCAGTTGCCCCTGCTCATGTTGACTTTGGTCTTGATGGCTAAACTGAACAAACGCACTGGGTGTCTGGTTTAATATGGTGACACCCGATTGTTGTACCAACCGATAAAATTCCTGCGGCGCACGTGCGACCCATTGAGGCACTACCACAAGGCGTCCGCCATAGGTCAATGCGCCCCACAATTCCCATACCGAGAAATCAAAAGAAAACGAATGGAACAAGCAAAAACAATCGTTTTGGCCAAAGTTAAAGTCCTGCTCGGTGCTGCTCAATAATCGATGCACATTGGCATGTGAGACCATCACCCCTTTGGGTTGACCCGTTGAACCGGAGGTATAAATCACATACGCCAGATGGCCGGGGTTTAATCCCAATGTCTGTAGCGGCAGGTTCGATTCGGATAATGTTGCCAAGCAATCGAGATAATCCTGCCCATCAAGACACAAGGCCTGCGCCTCACTAATCGGCGTTTTCGCCAACAACGCCGACTCGGTGATGACGGTCTTAAGCTTTGAATCGCCTAACATATAAGCCAAACGGCTGGCCGGGTAATCCGGGTCCAGCGGCACATAGGCCCCACCGGCCTTCAATACGGCCAATATCGCTACCACCATCTCAAATGAGCGGCCAAGGCAAATGCCCACCAAGGTATCCGGTTTAACCTGATGATTGTTCACCAAATGATCCGCCAGTTGATTGGCCCGGCGGTTAAGCTCACCATAAGTGAGTTGCTGGTCTTCAAACTCTACAGCAATCGCCTGGGGCGCACGGTCAACCTGCGCTTCAAATGCCTGATGGACACAGGCCACTATCGGCATTGATTGGGTGGTGTTCAACTGGTGTAACAAGTGATCAGACTGCGCAGGCGAAAGCAAACTGAGTGCATAACAATCACTGTCAACATCGGCCAATAACGCATCCGCCGCGCGAACAAAATATTCACCCATTTGGCCAATAAAAACAGCATCATAGCGGGCGCTGTCGTAACTGAAGTGCAACAGGAGACCGTTTTCGCCGCTGATCCGTTGCATATCCACGGTCAGATGATAGTTGGTCTGTTCAAAACCTGCTGACTCCAATAAAGCCACGGCCTCCCCTTGAGCATCCTCGCTCATTTGATCAAGCACATGAAAATGGGTGTAATTGAACAGCACCTCATCGAAGGTTAATCCAGTATCTTGTGCGATGGTCGCCAATGGGTAATGGCGATGCTCGATATTGTGGTTGCCTGCTGCCATGACCTGGTTTATCAAGTCACGCCAACTTCCCCGTGTTAGGCTGACCATCATCGGCAGCGAATTCAAAAATAGCCCCAATGCCTGCTCGCCGCCAGTGATTTCCGGTCGACCGTTATGCACCACATTACTCATCACATCAGTCAAACCACTGACACTGGCCAGCACTTTAAAGTGCAGTGCCTGCAAAACCACTTGCACCGGCACACCCAAATTGGCTGCCAATGCGATCAACCGATCAGAGCGCTCGCTAAAGGCTGTCACTGGCAGTCCGGCATAATTGACCTCACCGTCACTGACAGCGGTTACTCCTGTCACCATCGGCATTTGTTGGCTCGGTGCCTCTACCAGCATATCGATAAAGTAGTCACGGGCAGATTCGCTTTGCAGCGCGCGTAACTCCAATGCAATATATTCGCGGTAGATTGTTTCTTTAGCCAATGCCACCAATTCAGTGCCAGCCCCTTTTTCAATGGCCAAAAGCTGCTGATAGCGGTTGTACAAAGTGGTGGTCAACGAGGCGCGGCTCCAGCCATCAAGTAACGAGTGATGGAAACTCAACGCAAACACAAAACTCTCATCAGTGCGCCTGAAAATATTCACTTGAAACAACGGGCCTTGTGCCCAATCAAACTCATGACGCTGATGATTTTGCTGCCACTGTTGCAAGTGGTGTTGCTGGGCATCTTCATCCATCTGGCGGATATCTTCAACCACCAGCGGTGTTGCCACCTGACGATAAACCAGTTGTAACGCCCGAGTACCTGATAAATCAAAGCGGCTGCGTAAAATCGGATGGGCTGCAATACAATCGGTTAATGCCTGATCAAATAATGACTGATCCCATGGGCAGACAATATGCTCGTTGACAATATCGTGATAAACGCCGCTGGAATCGGCTAACTGGGTATGAAAAACCATACCCGCCTGCAAAGTCGATAACGGATAGGCATCCTCGATGTCATCGTCATTGCCATCAACAATGACGGCGCGTTCGTCCTCGGTTAATAACCCAAACGCTGGCGTTTCTGCAACAATAACCTGCTGGTCTTGATTGGTGTCAATATAGACCGACAACTGTGCTATCGTCTGGTAAGTAAACAAGTCTTTAACGCTCAGATAAATGTCTGCCTGTTTAAGCAAAGACACCAACCGAATCGACAAAATCGAATCACCGCCCAAGCTGAAGAAATTATCCTCAATACCGACCTGCTCAAGCCCCAACACCTCTTGGAATACACCACACATCACGCTTTCATTATCATTGCGTGGGGCAACATAAACCGCCTGCCCAGTGGCCATATCCGGCTCAGGTAAAGCCCTGCGGTCCAATTTTCCGTTGGCGGTCAGCGGCAACTGCGCCAACAACACAAATGCTGCCGGTACCATGTGCTGGGGTAACTGCTCACTGATATGATGGCGCAATTGGTCGATAAATTGTTGCTCCACTGGCAGCCCGGCCTGTGAACTCACCACATAAGCCACCAGACCCACGTCACCAGACGACAGGATTTTGGCCTGCACAACCGCTTCACTGACACCGTTAATGGCGGCCAGGGTATGCTCGATTTCCCCCAACTCAATTAAGAAACCGCGTATTTTGACTTGACTGTCCATGCGTCCCAAAAACTCCAGATTGCCACAGGGCAACCAGCGCACCAGGTCGCCTGTTTTATACAAACGCTCACTGTCTGGGGTTTGCCCAGCCAGGTAAAACGGGTTAGCGATAAACTGCGCCCGGGTTAATTCATCCCGATTTAAATAACCTCTGGCCAAACCTGCACCACCAATATACAACTGGCCTGGCATACCAATACCCACAGGGGCAAGATTTTGCCCCAATACCAGCAGCTGGGTATTACCGACAGGTTTACCAATCGGCACCACGGCGGCGTCATCTGAGCCGATTTTGAAGGTGTAGGTCGAACAACCCACCACCGTTTCGGTCGGACCATATTCATTAATCAGTGTGGCTTGGGGCAACAGTTTTTCTTGCCATGTTCGGGCCAATGAGGTTTTAAATTGTTCGCCGCCAATAACCAGTAAGTGATCCAGCTGACTAATGGCCTCATCGCCCGACTGATGCGCCATCTGCTGAGCCAACCCTTCCAGATGCGCCGGTGTCAGTTTAAATAACGCCGGTTCTTTGCGTTCACTCATCTGACGACCCAGCTGTTCCAGCTCCAACCCGTCAGGCGTCAGCAGATGCAGCCATTTGCCCGCCACTAAAGCCCCCAGCAAGCTGGTGACTGTCGCGTCAAAAGCCAATGGCAAACTGACAATGGCTCCCGCAACCTGCGGGTAATAATGCTCGCCGGTATGATCCAAATAATTCATCACCCCCCGGTGAACCACACTCACCCCTTTGGGTTTTCCGGTTGAACCTGAAGTATAAATCACATACGCCAAATGATCAGGCGACAATCCCAGCGATTGTACCGGCAGGTTAGCCTCAGATAAGGTTGGCAGGCGATCCTGATAGTCCAGTCCATCCAGACACAAAGCCTGCTCAGCTTTGATTGGGGTCTGCTCCAGCAACGACGACACGGTGATCACCGTATTCAGTTGGGCATCGTCTATCATGTACGCCAAACGACTGGCCGGATAGTCCGGTTCCAACGGCACATAAGCCCCGCCGGCTTTCAATACTGCCAGTACCGAAACCACCATCTGTGGTGAGCGTTCAAGGCAAATGCCCACCAAAGTATCCGGTTTTACCTGATGGCTTGTCATCAAGTGATGCGCCAACTGGTTTGCCTGACGATTAAGCTCGTCATAAGTTAACTGTTCACTTTCAAACTCGACGGCAATCGACTGCGGTGCACGGGCAACTTGTGCTTCAAATGCCTGATGCACACAGCGGTTTGCGGGATAGTCTGTCTGGGTCGCATTGAACCCGGACAATAACTGCTCAGACTGCGCTGAAGACAGCAAGCTGAGCGAATAACAATCGCTGTCAATATCAGCCAACAGCGCATCTGCTGCAGTAATAAAATAATCACCCAATTGGTCGATAAAGGTTTCGCTATAAAATGCCTTGTTGTAACTAAAAGTCAAACTCAGGCCGTTATCACCGCTGCTGCGCTGCAAATCAACAGTAAATTGGTAATTGTTTTGCTCGAAGGCTGACGTGTCGAGCAAGGCCAATGCCTGCCCTGACGCATCTTCAGCCATTTTTTCAAACACATGAAAATGGGTGTAATTAAACAGCACTTCGTTGAAGGTTAAGCCGCTATCCTGGCCGATTGTCGCCAACGGGTAATGTCGATAGAGGATATTATTGTTGCTTATTTCCATGACTTTGGCGATCAAGGCACGCCAACTGCCCGGCACCAGCGTAAGCACCATTGGCAGAGAATTC
>JABSOG010000253.1 GCA_013216025.1 Algicola sp.
ATGCCTCCACTTGGTGGAGGCATGGATGCCGACAGGACCATAGATTAGGGATTCGTTCACCATGTGCGTTAAAACTACCACGACACCAACCTTCGCAGAACACATGTCGTAATAAGTATGGTGGCCGTATTCGTCCCTGAAGGGCTAGTCCTCGGCAATTGCTCCATGCATTGCTCTACCTAGGTGCATCCATGCACTAGTGTCGGTCATCCTGACACTCCACATCACAGGGTGAGTGGTGTCAAAACAGCGAATACTTGGAGCTGTTTTTACCCACGAAGTGGAGGCAGGATGCCGACAGGACTAACCCGCAGGGATGCTTTTCAAGCGTCAAACTCAATTCAAACCACCACGACACCAACCTTCGCAGGCTGAGGGTCGTACAAGAAGCGAGGGCTCGCAGCTTTTTGTACACCCGAGGTGGAGGCAGGATGCCGACAGGACCATAGATTAGGGATTCGTTCACTATACTTGTTCAAACCACCACGACACCAACCTTCGCAGGGTTATACAGACAAAATGCATCCTGCATTGTCTGCATACCGGTCATCCATGACCATAACTGCACTTCGTTGTCCTATGGTGTTAATCGGTTTTATTGTTATTTATTAGGTATTTAGCTAAACTTTCAAACTCACCAAAAAACCACTTTAACGCCGATTTTTGTCCAATTTAACTGTCCAAAATCTGGATAGTTATGACTCCCACTTTAGATTTTTCCAAGAAAAAACGACTTGAAAGTTGCACGGACTTTTGAGCCGAAATACTAGTATAGAGCGCCATATGGTCACAGGTCGGCAAGATAGCGCCCCAACTTGGCAGCCAATACCCTGACATGGGGCATGTGATTCATGGTCAAATGATTGCCAGGCACATGCTGTAGGTCGACGCCGCCGATAACCAAATCGTACCAGGCTTGTTCCGGGTGGTCAGGGTTGACCGCATCGCGTTCATCGGCGCGGAAGAATAATACCGAGCCGTCATATTGGTGGGGGGCGTAGTCGTACAGTGCCTTGACATGGGTTTTGAACAATGTCAGGAAGTGACTTAGCTCGTCCGGGCTCAATCTTGAAAATACGTCGCTGGTATCATGCTCAATCAGCTGTTGCATTAGTTGTTGCTCACTGGCCTGACTGTCCTTGAGGTCACTGTTTTTAAGATCTATGTTGAGGCCCTGGCCCAAATTGAGGATGTAGGCCAATATTTCCAGGTCACAATGCAATGTTGCGGGCATCTGACTGGGGCCGGGAGTGTCCATCATGACCAATAAGGCGATTTTCTGGCCTTGTGCCTGTAATTGCTGGGCCATTTCAAAGGCCAATGTTCCACCAAATGATGAGCCACCCAGCACGTAGGGGCCTTGCGGTTGCTGGTAGCGGACAGCTTCGATGTATAGTCTGGCCATGTCTTCTATTTTTGTCATTGGCTCGTGGCCAGCTGTCAATTCTCTGGCTTGGATGCCGTAAACGGGTTGATCCGGGTCTAAACGGGCCACCAAATCATGATAAAAATAGACGTGTCCGCCCACCGGATGGAGTAAAAACATCGGGGTTCTGTGCGGTCGTCCCTCTTGCATCATGACCAGTAGCGAATGTTGCATCGAGGTGTCTGTATTGTTTTTCGCCAATACGGTTTGCAATTCATTGATTGTCGGTGATTGCAACAGGATGTGAGGCGCCAAAGCGGCGTCAAAAACCCGGTTGATTTCGTCGATTAGCTGTATCGCCAGCAGGGAGCTGCCGCCTAGTTCAAAATAATCATCATGTGTGCCGATGTGGGTTTCACCGAGGAAATCTTGCCAGATGGCCGCCAGTTTTTGCTCAATTTCTGTCGCCGGGGCAACAAAAGTATTAACACCACTTGAGCTGTTTTGTGGTGCCTGTTCATTACTGGATTCTTTGCTGGTTTGCCGTTGGGCCGACGGGTCCTTCGATTTTGGGCTGTTGTTGCTATTGGTGCTATTGGTGCTGTTTTTACTGTTATTGCTCTTGTTAATAGTGAACACCGATTGCGGTGGATCAATCCAGTAATGCTTGCCTTCAAAGGGATAGGTGGGCAAAGGCAGTCGTTGCCGCTGTTGTCCGGCATAAAAGCCAGACCAGTCAAGTTTGGCACCTTTGAGCCAAAGTTGTCCGGCACTTTTAAGGATAAAGGGTAGCTCTGATGGTCCAACGTGGCCATGGTGCATTGACGACACCGTTTGCTGTTGATTTTGGATGGAATGCTGCCTGACCAGACGGCTCAATGACTGGCCGGGACCGACTTCAAGCAGTATTTGACCGGGTTCCTGACACAGCAATGTGATCCCTGCAGAAAAATTCACGGTATGCCGCAAATGGTCAAGCCAGTATTGTTTACTGGTGGTTTCGGTGCCTTTAATCCACTGGCCGGTCACATTGGATACATAGGGGATTTTGGGTGGATTGAGGCTGACTTTGTCTAGCTGCCCGGCAAATTTGTCAAGGATCGGTGCCATCATCGCACTGTGGTAGGCATGTGAGGTTTTCAGCAAGCTGGACTGTACTGCTGAGCCGAGTTGTTGTTTAAAAGCCTCAATTTGTGCCGTTGGACCGGCAACAACACACTGGTTGGGGGTATTCACAGCGGCCAACGAAAGATCCGACTGAAGGTCCAATAATGGTTGCAATTGCGCTTGTGACAAGGAAATGGCCAGCATACTGCCCTGCGCGCAACTTTGCATCAACTTGGCTCTGGCACAAACCAGGGTCAGGGCGTCCTCAAGCGATAATACCCCCGCGACACAAGCCGCGACATACTCTCCCAAACTGTGGCCGATCATGGCTTGGGGTTTCACGCCCCATGACTGCCATAATTGGACCAAAGCATATTCAACAATAAATACCGCCGGTTGGGTATAAGCGGTTTGAGTCAGTTGCAAGTCAGTGTCTGTGCTTTGTGGGTAAAGTATATTGCGGATATCAAGCTGCAGTTGGGGTTTGACCAAGCTTGCGCAGTGGTCAATGGTGTCGCGAAACAACGGTTCACTTTGGTAAATCCCCAGCCCCATGTTGATATACTGGCTGCCTTGACCCCCAAACATAAATATCACCGGTTTTTGGCCGGTTGTTTGGCCACTGAATAGCCAAGTCGGGTCGAGTTTTCGCAGGCGGGTTTGTGCCTGTTCATTTTGTTGACAAAGCACGACCCGACGGTGGTTGAAAGCCTGGCGTCCCTTGGCGAGTGTATAGGCGACATTGGCCAGATTGAGGTCGGGATTTTGTACCAGGTGAGCGGCCAGGTTGGTTGTCATTTGGTCCAGCGCCGTTGCACTTTTGGCCGAAAGCAACAGCACCTGCCATTGTCTGGATGGCGCAGGGTCTGCCGGTGGGGGCGCTTCTTCGAGTATTACATGGGCATTGGTACCGCCTAATCCAAAAGCACTGACACCTGCCCGGCGGGGCAGAGCATTGGTTTGCCAAGGCTGACAGTGCTGATTGACATAAAAGGGGCTGTTGGCAAAATCAATCTCGGGATTGGCCTTTTCGAAGTGGAGGCTGGCGGGTAGAGTTTGGTTTTTGAGTGCCAATACTGTTTTGACTAAACCCACCACGCCGGCGGCGGCATCAAGGTGGCCGATATTGGATTTAACTGATCCCAGTGCACAAAAGCCATTTTTGGCGGTTTTGTTGTGACCACTTGCGCTGAAAGCCTGGGTAAGGGCGGCCACTTCTATGGGATCTCCCATTGTGGTCGCTGTGCCATGTGCCTCAATATAACTGATGGTTTCAGGTTTGACGTTGGCCATTGCCTGAGCTTCACGGATGACTTTGGCCTGACCTGAAATACTGGGTGCGGTAAAGCCGATTTTCGCCGAGCCGTCGTTGTTGATGGCCGACCCTTTGATGAGTGCATGAATGGTATCGCCGTCGACCAAAGCATCTGACAGGCGTTTTAACACAACTACACCTGTGCCGCTGCCACTGACGGTGCCCTGGGCCTTGGCATCAAAAGACCGGCAGTGGCCATCGGGAGACAGGATCATGCCTGGCTGATAAAGGTAGCCGCTTTTTTGCAACACTTGAATGGATACGCCACCAGCCAGCGCTATGTCGCAGTCGCCATTGAGTAATCCCTGACAGCCATAATGAGTTGCGACCAACGACGTTGAGCAGGCCGTTTGAACGGTGGTTGCCGGTCCGGTAAGGTTGAGTTTGTAGGCGACCCGGGTGGCCAAAAAGTCGGCTCCATTGGCCAACATTAACGAATGAAATCCCATTGTGCCAACCAGTGCCTGGTTGGGCAGTATGTTCTGATGAAGGTAATTGCTCATACCGGTACCAGCGTATACACCGACTTTTTCTGCCCCAATTTGGCTGGTATAACCGGCATGTTCCATCGCTTGCCAGGCACATTGCAAAAACAGCCGTTGTTGTGGATCGGTGATCTGGGCTTCTTTGGCACTGTAACCAAAAAACGTGGCATCAAACAGGCTGATGTCTTCTAACCAGCCGTTGGCTTTGACATATTTGGGGTCCGACAGTGCGGCGGATGTCACACCGTTTGCCGTCAATACTTCATCGGAGAAAAATGTAATGCTTTGCGCGCCAGCGACCAGGTTTTGCCAAAATGCATCGATATTGCCGGCCCCGGGTACCCGGCAAGCCATACCAATAATGGCGATGGTGGTGTCGTTGTTATCTTCGTGCCTGGCTGTTGTCTGCTCAGGCCGGGGCGAGGTTTTGTCCTGGTGTGGTACAAGGTATTTTACCAGCGAAGCTACCGTGGTGTATTGAAACAGATTTGTGATGCTCACAGACTTGTCGAAAGTATCGAGCAGTTTGCGCCTGACTTGCGCCAGCAGCAGCGAATGACCGCCCAAATCAAAGAAGTTGTCATTAATACTTATCTGTTTTACGCCAAGTACTGTTTGCCAGATACCGGTGACCAATCGTTCGGCAGCCGTTTGCGGCATTGATTCAGCACTCGTCTGAGCGGGTACTTCGGGGGCGGACAGGGCTTTGCGGTCCACTTTGCCATTGGGTGTTAATGGCAGCGCGGGTAATGCAACAAATGTCGCTGGGACCATGTAATCCGGCAGATTTTTTTGCATATCACTGCGCAATTGGGCGTGCGAAGGGGGTTTGTCGTGTTTGATGGTGTAATATGCCACCAATTGCCGATTGCCGGGTTGGTCTTCGCGTAACATCACTGCGACTTCAGCAATATCCTCCCGGTTTGCCAACACCGCTTCAATTTCGCCCAATTCGATGCGCAAGCCACGAATTTTAACTTGGCTGTCAATACGCCCCAAAAACTCGATATTGCCATCGGCCAAATAACGGGTTAAATCGCCTGTTTTATACAAACGGGTGCCGTCGTCTGTAAAGGGGTTGGGGATAAACTGTTGTTCGGTTAACTCATCCCGGTTCAAATAACCCTTGGCCAAACCGGCACCACCGACGTGTAATTCTCCAGCAACACCAATAGGCACGGGTTGTAAATAAGGGTCGAGGATATAAGCTTGGGTGTTGTCAATCGGTTTGCCGATACTGGGCGTTGTCTTGGCGCTGGTATCAATAAGGATAAACGTGGAGACCACACTGTTTTCTGTCGGGCCATAATTATTGTACAGGGCAAAGGGGCGTTGCCTTGACGGGAAGCGGTGCAGTTTGTCGCCACCGGTCAACATAATGCGCAAAGGGACATCCGCAGGCCAATCCAGCGCCAGCAGCTGTTCGGCCAGCGGGGTTGGCACAAAGGTGATGGAAATGGCTTGCTTAATCAGGGTGTTTTGTAACTGAACAGGGTCTAATGTGATTTCACTGTCGACCAAGCCGACAGCAGCACCACAGGTTAGGTAGGGCCATAATTCCCACACTGAGGCATCAAATGACAGCCCTGCCAATAGCGTGGCCCGATCGTTAGCCGTCACCCCAAAGGCAGCTTGATGCCAGCTCAACAAGTTTAACAGTCCACGCTGCACAACCTCCACGCCTTTGGGTTTGCCGGTCGAGCCCGAGGTGTATATGACATAAGCCAAATCATCTATTGAACTTTTTATTACAGCATGGGCCGGTGGATTACTATCGATCTGCTCAGCCAGCATTGTCTGACTATCGTCAACACTCAACACCACGGTGTTTGGTATGGCTGCTTTTACTATTTTGTTCAGCAGGTTTTGTTGGGTCAATATCAGGGTAACCCGGGCGTCCTGACACATAGCATTCAAGCGGTTCTGGGGTTGGTCCAGTGCCATTGGCAAATAGGCTGCCCCGGTTTTAAAAATTGCCAGCAAAGCCACGATCAGCTGTTCGCTGCGCGCCATGCAAACAGCCACCAACACATTGGGACCTGCCCCTTGTGTCATTAAGTAATGGGCCAATTGATTGGCTTGGCGATTGAGTTGGTGGTAGCTGACGCTGTGTTCACCGACAAAAATGGCCGTAGCGTGGGGCTTTTTTTCAACTTGACTTTCGAATAGCTGTTTCACTGTGGTATTTGGCACAGTTGTCACAGTACGTTGCTGCCATTGATGTAATAGCCGATGCCGCTGGGCCGGGTTTAGTAGTGGCAGGTTTGCTACGTTTTGATTGGGATTGGCGACGATGCTGCTTAACAGGGTTTGAAAATTGTCGATCATGGGGCTGATGCTGCCCGCGTTAAACAACTCTGTATTGTATTTGAAACATGCCCACAGTTCACCTTCTGCCTCTATGATATTCAACGCCAGTTCAAATGCGCCCTCTTGCTGGGCCAGTGGATAAGGTGTCAGCTCAAGTTCTCCCCAATAATCTTTGCTTTTGGTCAGGGCACCCAGCTCACTAACACCCATTACGGGTACCACGCCAAACCGTTTGGTTTGCAAAAGGCCAAACGAGGCCTGAAACAAGGCGGCGTGGCTGCTCTGTCGTTCACTCGACAACTGTTGGGCCAGTAAACTGAAGGGGTAGTCCTGGTGTGCGATGGCATCGTTGACTGTTTGATTAAGATTTTCCAAAAAGCGGTTAAAGGTCGGGTTGGCCGATAAATCCGAGCGTATGACCACCGGATTGGCAAAAAAGCCGACGATTTGATTAAACTCGGGCCGACCCCGGGCCAAAGTGGGTGTGCCCACCACAATATCGTCCTGACCGCTGTAACGGTATAACAGCACTTGGTAAGCGGCCATCAGGGTTTTGAACAGGCTAACGTCAGCTGTTTTGGCCAACTGTCGTATTTGATGGGTTAAACCCTCGCCGAGTTTAAAAGTATGGAACGCTCCTTGGTGGCCCAACACAGCGGGACGGGGATGGTCGGTGGGTAAAGCCAAAACAGGCAGGTTGCCCGACAATTTTTCTTTCCAGTAAGTCAGTAGCCGTTCACCTTTTGGCCCGGCCAGATTGTCTTGTTGCCATTTAACGTAATCGAGGTAATGCCAATCAAGCGGTGGCAAGTTTGCTGTGGTATTGCTGATATTGGCCAAATAGAGTTGCTGCAACTGCTGATAAATGTGCATATAAGAAGTGCCATCAGTGGCAATGTGGTGAGACATCAGCAGCAACACGTATTCCTGATCTGAAACGACAAACAACGCCACTCGAAATGCGGACGTTTTTTCGAGGTCATAGGGCCGCTTGTTTATTGCTGCCACCTGTTGTTCCAGCTGGGCAGCAGAGTAGCCAGCAGCGTCAATCTGTTCAAAGTCAAGCCCCTGGTGATTGTGAATAACCGCCACCGGCTGCTCGTTATTCGTGGTATATGTGGTGCGCAAAATGGGGTGGCGGTCAATCAATTGTTGGCAACTTTGCTTGAGTTTCTCGACGTTAAATTTACCCCGGATGCGGATTGAAAATGCAATATTGTAGTTGTTACTTTCGGGGCTGTTTTGGGATATAAACCACAATGCCTGCTGACCATAAGACAGCGGGGCCTGATAACTGTAATAGGGCAATAAAGACAGTAGTTGTGGTGAAAAAGTGCGCAACTGTACCAGTACATCTTCGCTCAATTGGTGATAACGGCAACGGTGGTGCAATTGGTTGTTTTCGGCCCACAATTCAATACCCAGGACAGACAGTTTTTTTGTAAATTGGAATATTTCGTTCATTGGCTGGGGTTCTTTTTGGTTTTCAAGAACTATAAGAAGTGGTGCTGGGGGAGTCAATATCTTTGTCAAAGATTTGTTTATTGGCTCTGCCGCCAATTTTTAAGAATATCGGGCAAGTTCACTTTGGTGTGGGTTATTTTATGTCGATTTTAGAAAAAACAAAATCAACACAAAAAGGGCGTGGACGGGGCCAGCCCCTACGCCACCCTTTTCAGGCTCACCCAACCCCCCCAAATCCCCTCCTTTATAGACATTAACGCAAAAGGTGCTTATCATATCCGCCCCTGCCACCATTGTTGACCCGACAATCGCATTTATTGGCAGCAAAGTTAACGTTTAACAAGCCGTTACAGCTCTTTACAAGTAAACAAGCAAAAAACAGGTGAATAGAAGTGAAATTAAACAAGGATAAAGTCATGATGCTGGTGTTGTCGGCTTACAAGCACGACCCCAGACCAAGACGTCAGGCCGAGGCCCTTGTGGAAGCCGGTAATCACGTTGATGTCATCTGCATTGATTTAGACAAAAGTCCGGTACGTGAAGTAGTCGGTGGAGTCAATATTTTCCGGATGCGCCCTTGGTGTTTTACCTCTAAAAATAAACTCGCTTATTTGTTTAATTATGTGGTGTTATTTTTTGCCAGTTTCTTCACTTTAACCGCTAAGTTTTTACGTGAAAAACCCGCCAAAATCGTCATCCACAACATGCCTAATCATCTGGTTTTCACCGCCGTCATTGCCAAAATTTTCGGCGCCAGAATAGTGTTGGACCTGCACGACCCGACACCCGAGTTATATGAAACCATGTTTCAATCAAACAAAGGCCTATTATACCGGTTATTGCTGATTGAAGAGAAAATAAGTTGCCGCTTTGCACACCACTTGATCACCGTCAACGAGGTGTTCGCCCAAAGAGTAAAAGAACGGGTCAATCGAGATTTGTTTGTGGTGCTCAACGCACCCGATGTGCAATGGCTAAAAGGCGATGACAGACCAAGAAACGAAAACGGCAAAGTGACCCTTTATCATCATGGCAATATTCACCACCGCTGCGGCATCGACCGAATTTTACCTGCATTAAAAACCCTGCTTGATGAGAATTTGCCGGTTGAAGTGGAAGTTCACGGTGGCGGTCCATTTTTAGCCGAAGTTGAACGTGTCGCCAACGACCTCAAGGTCAGTGATCATTGTACGTTTGGTGGCAGATACCCCTCAGAAGAGCTGGCCAAGCGCATGGAAAATGCCGATATCGGTCTGGTGACCAACCGGACAAGCCCTTTTGCCACTTTGTGTATGCCGATTAAACTGCTTGAGTATGTTGAATGTAAACTGCCGGTGATCTGCACCCGCATGGAAACCGCCAATTACTACTTCGACGAAACCATGGTTTACTTTTTTGATGATGAAAGTGAAATTCCAGCGCTGGTTAAACGCATTATGAACAACCCGGCTGAAGTGAAAAGCAAAACCGAAAAAGCCTATGCCAAGTATCAGGAAATCACTTGGGCTGCGCAAAAGCCCAAGTACCAGACGTTTATTCAGAACGCCTAAGCTCTGCAAAGCAGGCGGTGTGGTCTTTGATCACGCCATCGCTTTCATGTAAATCTTTTGCACTGAACCCCACAGTAATGTGGGGATAAAAAATGTTTGGATCAAAAGCCTCAGCCTGCCCACCCTGTTTGACAAATAATGCGTGTACCTTGCGCCTGATGTTAAGTAAACTTTCACTGTTTATCACCACAAAATAGGTCGATTCGATTTTACCTTGGTCTTTTTTCTGGCCCCTGCCAAGACAAACCGTCTCAAATGTTGCCGCTTGAATTTGCTGTTGCAACGCAATCTGGTCAAT